>JAENVZ010000066.1 GCA_016650315.1 Alphaproteobacteria bacterium
AACCATATCAGGCCGCTATTTCTGCACAAGATAGGCTTGCCTCACCCTGCATATATCGTCCATGAGCGCCAGGAACAGAAAACACGCAGCTTTGGCGGGGAAATATATGTCATCTTATGATGTGTTGATCGTAGGGGCGGGCCATGCAGGCGCGCAGGCGGCATTGCTGCTGCGCCAGATGAAATTTGAAGGCAGCATTGGCCTTTTGGGCGATGAACGCGAACTGCCTTATGAACGGCCGCCTCTTTCCAAGGAATATATGGCTGGTGAAAAGCCATTTGAACGCATCCTGATTCGCCCGGAACATTTCTGGGCTGAACGCAACGTCGATATGTTGCTGGGCAAACGGGTGACGAAGGTCGACCCGGCTGCCCATATGGTGACGATCGCTGACGACAGCGAGATCGGCTATGGCAAGCTGATTTGGGCGACGGGCGGCACGCCGCGCATGTTGTCGTGCCCCGGAAGCGACGCCGAGCGCGTCTTCGCAGTACGCCGCCGCGATGATGTCGATGCGATCATGAACATTCTACCCGATATCGAGCATGTCGCCGTTATTGGCGGCGGTTATATTGGCCTTGAAGCCGCGGCTGTCCTGACCAAGCTGGGCAAGAAGGTGACCGTGCTGGAAACGCTCGACCGGGTGCTGGCGCGGGTGGCGGGGGAGCCTCTGTCGCGCTTTTATGAGGCTGAACACCGCGCCCATGGCGTCGACCTGCGCACCGGCGCGATGGTGGAAGCGCTGGAAAAGACAGGCGACCGCGTATCGGCCGTGCTGCTGGCCGGCGGAGAACGCATTGCGACCGACATGGTCATTGTCGGTATCGGCATCATCCCTGAAACCGGCCCGCTGCTTGCGGCGGGAGCCAGC
Source organism: Alphaproteobacteria bacterium (assembly GCA_016650315.1). GTDB lineage: Bacteria > Pseudomonadota > Alphaproteobacteria > Sphingomonadales > Sphingomonadaceae > Rhizorhapis. The sequence goes on from JAENVZ010000066.1 coordinate 872, forward strand.
GGCGGCAATGGCGTCGATGTCGATGCTTTTTCCCGAACAAGCCTGCCCGACATTTATGCTGTCGGCGATTGCGCGGCGCATTCCAATGCATTTGCGGCTGGCGCGCAAATTCGGCTCGAATCGGTGCAGAATGCCAACGACCAAGCGAAAGTGGCGGTGTGCGATATTGTCGGCCAGCCAGCCGAATATCATGCTGTCCCATGGTTCTGGTCCAACCAGTATGATCTACGGCTGCAAACCGTTGGCCTGTCCGGCGGTTATGACAAGGTGATTGTCCGTGGTGACCCCGCCACGCGCAGTTTCTCGGTCATTTATCTGAAAGGCGGCAAGGTCCTCGCGCTCGATTGCGTCAACGCGACCAAGGATTATGTCCAGGGCCGCGCGCATGTACTCTCTGGCGCGGCGCTCGACCAGGCGCAACTGGCCGACGCGGGCATTCCGCTCAAGGAAGTGGGTCTGGCTTGAAGGTTGGTCCCTCCGCTTTCGTGGAGGGACCATGTAACTTCTTAACCCTTGGAATGGCTCTTGACCCATTCCAGAACCGGTTCCGGTTTGGTTTCGCCATAGGGATCTTCGTCGCTGCCGACGTCGTTGATGCCGGGTTCTTCAAACCACGCCGTGACTTCGCCATCATCGACCACCATGGCATAGCGCCAACTGCGTTCACCAAAGCCCAGATGGTCCTTCTTGATCAACATGCCCATACGGCGCGTGAAATCGCCTGAACCGTCGGGAAGCAACTTCACTTTGCTGATGCCCAGATGCTTGCCCCACTGGTACATGACGAAAGCATCATTGACCGAAACGCAATACACCTCATCAACGCCTGCGGCCTTGAATTCGTCGTAGAAGCGTTCAAATGCCGGGCACTGCTCAGTCGAACAGGTTGGTGTGAAGGCGCCGGGCAGCGAAAAGACGACAACGCGCAGACCACGGAACAGATCGTCAGTGCGCACATCCTGCCAGCGGAACGGATTGTCGCCGCCAATGCTTTCATCGCGCACACGGGTTTTCAAAACAACGTCGGGGACCTTACGTCCAAGCATGGTGTACTCCTTTAACTATTACTAACTGTGCGGTCAGAGCGGAACGCCGCCGCTACAGCGTCCATCAACACAGAACCGGCATTAATTGCCAACCGATATTGCTGGCCAGCCTTATCGACAAATCCGATCATATAAACGATTTGATTGAAAAACTTCCACAAATTCCAATTTCCGCTTTGGCCCCACCCCCTTTGCGTTCTGGAACGTAACATCCTATCTCCCCCTATATGCCGATGAAGGATCCACCCGCTCTGGACGCAATGCCTCTGGGCGAGGTCATGTCTCTCCTGGCCGCGCAAAAGCTGCCGCCTGTCGATCAGTGGAATCCGCACCATTGCGGCGATAGCGAAATGCGAATAACCCGCGACGGCATCTGGCATCATCAGGGTTCTCCGATCGGTCGCGCCGCCATGGTGCGCCTGTTTTCCACGATATTGCGGAGGGAACCGGATGGGCGGCACGTATTGGTTACCCCCGCTGAAAAACTGGACATTGATGTCGAGGACGCACCATTCCTTGCGATAGAACTGCGAAGCGAAAGCGAGGGGTCGGACCGTCGCCTCGCTTTCCGCCTGAATACCGGCGATCTGGTCGTCGTTGACAAGGAGCATGCAATCCGCATGGAGGATCGTGGCCATGGCATGCACCCCTATCTGCATGTGCGCGGCGGTCTGGATGCCCTGATCGCTCGCCCGGTCTATTATGAGCTTGCCAATATGGCGCTTGATGATGGCGGAACGCCTTTTGGCCTCTGGAGCAATGGCGCTTTTTTCCCAATGGATAATGCGAAATGACCTTGGCCGCACGGTTGCGAGCCGCGTTCCTGAAGGGACATGAAAGCGACGTGGCGTTGCTCAGTGCCGATTCGATCGATCCGCGACTGACCACCGATATGGTGCTTGCCCCAGCCGCTGTTCTGATCGCGGTTACGGACCGGCCTGAACCCGGCCTGATCCTGACCCAGCGCACGGCGCATCTGCGCAAGCATGCTGGCCAAATCGCCTTTCCCGGTGGTCGGGTCGATGAAACCGACAAAGATGAAATCGACGCCGCGCTGCGTGAGGCGGAAGAAGAAATCGCTTTGCCCCGCGATCAGGTCGAAATTATTGGTGTTTCGGATCGTTACAAGACCTTCACCGGCTTTGACATTGCGCCTGTACTGGGTGTCGTGCCACCCGGCCTGTCGCTTGTCCCGCACGCACATGAAGTCGCCGACTGGTTCGAAATGCCGCTGGAATATGCGCTTGATCCCGATAAACAGGTCAAACGCTGGATTGAATTTCAAGGAGCGCAACGACCCTATTACGAAATCATGTGGAACGACCGGCGTATATGGGGCGTCACCGCCGCGATTTTGGTCAACCTGCGCAAAAGGCTTGGCTGGTGAACGTGACATTGCCCGACATGGAATGGCGTCACCGCCCCGGTCTCGACCGCTTGCTGACGGTGCTGGATGCGGACAAGGACATGGCGCGCTTTGTAGGTGGCGCAGTACGCGACAGCTTGCTCAGCCTGCCCGTCGCGGATGTTGATATCGCCACCCGCCATTTGCCCGAGGATGTGATGAAACGGCTGGGGGCAGCAGGTATCAAGGCAGTGCCCACTGGGATCGATCATGGCACGGTAACGGCGGTACTCGACGGTTGGCCAGTGGAAATAACGACGCTGCGCCGTGACGTAGACACTGACGGACGGCGCGCGACCATTGCCTATAGCGACGATTGGCGGGAGGACGCAGCCCGCCGCGACTTCACCATCAACGGCCTGTACGCCGATCCTCTGTCTGGAAAGGTCAGCGACTATTTCGGTGGACTTGCGGACCTGAAAACCCGGAATATTCGCTTTATCGGCAATGCCGCCGACCGGATCGACGAGGACCATTTGCGCATCATGCGCTATTTCCGCTTCCTCGCGCGCTTTGGCACCCCCGATCCCGATGCGGAGGCCTATCGCATCTGCGTTGCCAAGGCGCACTGTCTGATGGCGCTGTCGCGTGAACGCATTGCCGATGAGCTATTGAAGCTGCTGATCACCACCGATCCTGTCCCTGCGCTGCGTCTGATGCTCCAGGGTGGAGTTTTCGCACCGGTTCTCCCGGAAATCCTATCTGCGGGAGTGGACCGGCTGGACAGTCTGGTCGCGCGCGAGATCAGCGCCTCCATTGAACCGTCCTCGCTACGGCGTCTGGCTGCATTACTGCCACCTGATAGCGGGATCGCCGATCTGGTCGGCGCACGCCTCAAACTATCGAACAAGGCGCGCAAGCGGTTGACGATAGCGCATGATCCCGTCTGGGCGAACATTATCAGGTCAAGCGAGCTTGCCTATCGCATCGGACGTGATGGCGCGATCGACCGGCTATTACTCGATGACACCTGTCCCGTTGCGGACGCCACGGCCTTAACCCTTTGGGAAAAACCTCGATTGCCCATAAGCGGCGGCGCGCTGATCAAAAAGGGGCTGAAAGCCGGACCAGATGTCGCCCGTGCCCTGCAACAGGTTGAACAGACATGGATTGATGAAGATTATCCACAGGCCAAGCGAGTCGATGCTATCGCCGATAGGGTGGTGGCTCAGTTATTGCGCGACAACCAGAACTCATAGGCTTGTTCTGCGAGCATCGGCTTGGCGAAATAAAAACCCTGGCCCTGCTGACATCCATAGCTGGCCAATGCCTTGCTGAGTTCAGCGCTTTCAACACCTTCCGCCGTGGTCGCCAGCTTCAACGATTTGGCGAGTGACACGATCGCTCGAACGATCGCACTTTTGTCCCTATCCACCAGCATGTCGGTGACGAAACTGCGGTCAATTTTCAATATGTCTATTGGCAAGCGCTGCAAGCTTGCGAGGTTGGAAAAACCCGTGCCGAAATCGTCCATAGCGACAGAGACGTCCTGCTCCTTGAGCGCTGAAAGCACCTTTCGCGCCTTTTCCGGGTCGGCAATGATCGCGCTTTCTGTCAGTTCCACGGTCAGTCGCTTGCCCGAAATACCGGAATAGCGCAGCGCTTCTTCCACCACATTTGGCACATCGTCACGCGCCATCTGAATAGGAGACAGGTTGACGTTGATGCCGACTGGCAGCGGCTTGCCAAATTGCCTGTCCCATTTCGCCAGTGTTTGCGCGGCCTCATACATGGCCCAGCGGCCAAGCGGCATGATCAGACCTGATTCTTCGGCCACGGGAATAAACTCAACGGGTGAAATCTGCCCCAATTCAGCATCGTTCCAGCGCGCCAGCGCCTCGAAACCGGTAATCGCTCCGCTTTTCAGGTCAACAAGAGGGTGAAAGGCCAGATCGAGCCGACCATTAGCCAATGCTTCACGCAAATTGCTTTCCAGGTTAAAACGACGCCATGCCTGCCGAAGCACGCCTGGTCGGTAGATTTCCACCTTGCCGCTTTTCTTGGCAAGTTTCACTGCCGCCTGCGATTGCCGAAGAATATCCTCGGGCGCTTCCGTCTCATCCCCCGACAATGCGCAGCCAATGGCAATTTCAATGCTGAGCTGCAAATTGGACAAGCGGCAGGCCGGGGCCAGCGCAGCATTAGAGCGCTGCACGATCTGCAGTGCGTCAGAAAGCCCATTGTTCAGACGTGCAAAAATTCCGAATTCATTGCCCCCCAACCGACCCAATATATCGCCGTGGCGCAGACTTGATTTCAATCGCCGAGCTACCGTGATGATCAACTCGTCGCCCGCAATTGAGCCAAGGGATTCATTGATCCGGCTGAAACGGATCAGATCGATGGCCAGAATCGCATATTGGCTGACCGGCCCCAGCTCCCTGTCTGCAAGTCTGGCGTCCATTTCCTCGCCAAAGCCAGTACGGTTTGGCAGACCTGTCAGGCTGTCCAAAACCAGTTCGCGCCGAAGATTCTTTTCCGTCTGCCGTTCGTTTGTGCGATCAATAATGGTAATCAAGAGGCGCCGCGACCCATCTGGACCATCGGCCAAACGGCCCAATGCACAGGTCAAATATTCCATGCCCAGCGGACCATCCTTGAGGAATTCAAAACTGGACGATGGCTGATCCGAATTGGCAGCGCGGATAACATGTGCATAATTCAGCGAATTGTCGCCGCCCTTTTCGGCAATCCAACTCTTTGAATTTTCAAGAAAACGCTCGGCATAGCCAGCATTACATGCTTCAATCCGAACATCGTCACCGGAAACGTCGAATATGACCCCTGGAAGCGGCGTCGCTGCCAGCCAATCGGGCATGTCTTCCGTCCCGCCATGGGTAACAAGCGCGCGTGCCGGGAACGGCAAATCCGGACCGGATGGGTCCGCCAATAAATCTGATGGTATCGCACCCATGGGACTAGTTACGGCAAAGCGTGTAAATTATTGCTGAATCAGTTCATTTATTTGTGCTTTTCCCTCAACTTATATCCTTACCAAAAGGATACGCGGCTATCCGACCCGTGGATCGCGCAAATGTTAATCGAAACGATTATTGCGTGGAAATCCTGTTGGCGGCATCCGTCCGGCTGCGCCACGCGCCACGCGCCATGGGGTCAGGTCCGTTTCAGTCCGCACGCGCCCGCTGTCGCCGCCCATAGCCCAACTGAGGCCTTCATCCAGACAAAAAGGAATGATGTCTGACAGCCCGCCATCACGATAGCGCTGCAACTGCACACCCTGCCCTCGCGCCATTTCGGGCAGTTCGGCAAGCGGGAACACCACCAGTTTGCGGTTGTCCCCAATAGCCGCAACATAATCGGCATTGGCAGGAAGCGGCCGTACGGTTTTCAGCTTTGTCCCGGTTTTCAGGTTGACAA
>JAENVZ010000067.1 GCA_016650315.1 Alphaproteobacteria bacterium
CGGCGTCCTCGCCGGCCGGATCGATCTTTATGACGAGACCCGCCCCGAAGGCCGCTCCTATGGCGATTATGAGCGGCTTTTCAGCTTTCCCCAATCCTTTGCATCGCGCGGCAATTGCGCCACGGCCAACTGGATGAGCCGCCGCGCCATATTCGATGAATTGGGCGGCTTTAACGAAAATCTGAAATCGGGTGGCGACCGCGAAATGGCGCTGCGCATTCGTGCCGCGGGCCTGCCCCTCATCTACGTCCCGGACATGACAGTTCACCATCCTGTCCGCGCGTCCCGCGAAAGTCTTGTCCGCAAGCGCAAGCGCCTGAGCGGTGGACGCTGGGACCGAACGATGCACGCCCCGCGTCTTGCGCGGGTGCTTGGGGTCAACCTGTATGACACCGCCCGCCGCCTGCGACGCGCGGCTTTGGCACCAGAACTTTCGATCAGACGCAAGGTGGCTGTCATGCGTTTGACGGTGGAACTTTCGATTGTCGCAACGATTGAATATTGGCGGCTGTTCCGGGGTCACGGGGCCGCAAGAGATTGACGTAACTAAGGATTGATATGGCGACACCGCGATTTTCCGTCATCATGCCACTACACAACAAGGCGCCCCATGTGGGTGCCGCAATCGAGAGTGTCCTTGCCCAAAATCTGTCGCCGCATGAACTTATCGTGATTGATGATTGTTCCACCGATGGCAGCCGGGACATCGTTGCGGCCATGAACGATCCGCGCATAAGGTTGCTGGACCGCAATGTGCCGGGGCCGGGCGGATATGCTGCACGCAATCTGGGCATCAGGGAAGCGAGCGGCGACTGGATCGCCTTTCTCGATGCCGACGACATCTGGTACGAAAATCATCTGGCGGTTCTGGCCGAAGCCATAGCGCAAGCGCCCAATGCGGACGCCGCCGCCACCCGCTTCGATCATGTTTTCGACACGCATCGTCAGCCGCAACGGATTGCGCGCAGCCTCCATCTCGACGGCGTGCTCAATTTTCGCCAATTTCTCGAAGCCTGGCTGGAGGTGCGGGAATGCCCGCTTTGGACAGGAGCCGTCGCCTTTCGCCGCAACCTGCTCATCACGGCAGGCCTGTTCCCGGAAGGGCGTGCCGTTCGCGGCGGCGACAAGGACCTTTGGCTGCGAGCCATGCGCGCGTCCCGGCTCATCTATGCGCCGATTGTCACTGCCGCATTCAGCCGCGATTCCCAGAACAAGGTCAGCAAGTCCACCAACACCTTGCTGCTGCCCTGCCTGGTCGAAACCGCGCATCACATGATGACCGACGCGACCCCGGTGGAACGACGGCTGCTGCGTCGGCTGATCAATCAGGAAATCGCTTATTATGCCCGTTATTCCATGAAGTCGGACGAGCAAATCCATATTCCGTTGCGTGACATCGCCATGCCGGAAGGGTTTGGTACGATGGCGATTGTGGCGATGGCGCGTTGGGTGCCGGCCGGTTTACGCAAATCCGGTTATCGCCTGACCCAGCACATGCGCACGCGGCGGCTGGCCACGCGCTGATCATCACATGACATTTCCAGCACCTTCACATGTTCGGAGCGCAGGCCTGTCCTCGCTCGCCACGCTGCTCATGCTCGGCGGCATCACTCCGGCGGCCATGGCGCAGCAATATGATCCGTTCGACCGGCTCGGCACGTTGCAGGGTAGCGACAACCCATTTGGGCGCGACAGAAATGTTGGCGTCTCCGAACGATCACGACCGGATTATGAAGCGGTGCCGATCAAGGCGGGGTCGCTGGAAATCATGCCGCAACTGGTGACCAAGCTGGATCTGGACGATAATATCTATGCCCTGAATGCGCCCCGCGTGGGCGACGGAATCCTGCACATCCGGCCTCGCCTCAGCATCGGAAGGCCCTCCCCCGATCTGGCATGGTCGATTGCGGGAGAATATGAAGGCACCCGCTATTTCCAGAACGGTTCGGAAAATACCGACGATTATGCCGTGCAGGGCAGCGCCCGCTATACGATCAGGCGCAACACGATCCTTGACCTGCGGCTGCTTCAGTCGCGCAATTCCGAAGAACGCACATCGCCTGACTCACCCGCCGCCATTGTCCGCCCCAACCGGTTCGACCGCAGCGAAGCTTATGGTGAACTGGCCCACAGCTTCAACCGGCTGCGCCTGCGCGGCACGCTCGATTATGAACGCCGCAATTATATCGACAATCACGACAACGCGGGTAACGAGATCGATCAGGATTTCCGAGACCGTTCGACCCTGACCGGCAGCATGATCGCCGAATATGCGTTTAGCCCCAGCTTCGCTCTGTTCACGGCGGCATCAAGCAATACACGGGATTACCGGGCCCGGACAGGATTGCTCCCCGCGCGGGATTCTTCAGGCTATGAACTCGCGCTCGGTGCGAATTTCGAACTGGGGCGCCTGATGCGCGGGTCCTTGCGGCTCGGTTATCTGGAACAGGATTACAAGGATCCGCTGTTCAACGATGTAGGCGGCCTGTTGGTCCGTGGGGAACTCGCCTATTTC
>JAENVZ010000068.1 GCA_016650315.1 Alphaproteobacteria bacterium
GGTTAGCACGCGACCTAGCATTTTTACAGATCGGATGTCACCTTGGAACAGGTTGACACTTTGACGCCCTGTCTCAGACCGCGGCACATAAACTCGCACTCATTTGCACAGCAACCGACTGATCCCGTCATATCCCCCCGCGTATCATACACATGCTTGTCCGTGCGCTCACCCAGCGGAACCGATTTGAACACGCCATGGTCAACTGACTGGTCCAAACCCCAAACCAAACATTATGCCACCGCCTTCACACCAACAAAAACCTTGCGCCGTCGTCCGAGATTGAATTACCCGCAACCCATGCGTTACCCAATCGCCTATGCCATCAGCATCGCAATCGCACTGTGCCTCGTGATAGGCCATTATGTCGGCGGCATAGGCCACTTTGCTATGCCCTTGCTTGGGTTCGCCTTCATGCCCATTGCTGACCGCTGGGCGGGCCTGTCCCACTGGCCGTCGGAATCCGCCCTGAAAAAAATGAACCCAGCGAAAGAGCGTGCCTTTGAGGCGGCCCTTATTGGTGCTGCGTTCGTCACCCTTGTCACGCTGGCTTGGGGGTTATGGGTGGCGGCGCATGAAACACTTATGTGGTGGCAATTTGCCGGCCTTGCCGTCTCGATTGGTATGCTGACGGGATATGTAGGCATTGTGGTCGCGCACGAATTGATGCACCGCGCGTCTTTAATGCATCGGGCGCTGGCATGGGTGCTGATGTCCGTGACCATCTATCCGCATTTTTGCATCGAACATATTCATGGGCACCATCCTCGGTTCGCAACGCCGGACGATCATGCGACGGCGCGTCGGGGCGAAAGTTTCTATCTCTTCCTCCCGCGCACCATATTTGGCGGACTTGCAAGCGCGCTCAGGATCAAACCCGCTCCTGTGCTGGTAGCCTACACGGTCATTCTCGTGTTGGGCATGGCGATATATCGCTGGCTTGGAACGAGCGCCCTGACATTGCTGCTCATCCAGGCTGCAGTGGCCATATTGTTGCTGGAGGGGATCAATTATCTCGAACATTATGGGCTTCTGCGTGCCAGACGCGCGAGCGGCCATTATGAACCGGCTGGCCCCGGCCATAGCTGGGATACCAGCTATTATCTGACCAACATCAATATCTTCAATCTTGGCCGGCATACCGACCATCATAGCCATGCGCGCCGTCCCTATTACCGGCTGCGTCATATCGAGGAAGCGCCGCAGTTACCCTATGGTTATGCGACAATGTTCCTGATCGCGCTTATGCCGCCACTGTGGTTCTATATCATGAACCGGCGGCTGGACACCTGGCAGGCGAATGCCCTTCGACGCCATTCTGGCCAAAACGAAGTCATGCACTTCAGCAAGAAAGCCTGATGCCGGTATTTAAACGAAAAATATTCTATTTAAGCGGCTACGACCCTCGCGGTGCGCGCTTCTACCAACAGCTTTATACAGAGCAGGCCGCGCTTTACGCAAAGCGTTCGGGGCATGATATTCGGGTCGGCGACCGCAAGAAAGCCGGCGATGGCAACAGCTTCTGGACGATAGAGGATCATACCTCAGGCGCGATGAGCGAGCTGACTTTTCTAGGCTGGGACGATGTGATCCGGCGGCACTGGATCCGCAATCCCGTTCGTCTGCTTTGGGGCGCAATGGCCTCCACTCTGGCGTTTACCAAGGCGATGGACTGGCGGCACGGGCGCACTTTCCCATACAGCTCGCTGTTAGCATTCTATTATCCGGTGCTGTCGACTGTCGCGCTGCCCATAATCCTGCTGGCATTGATCTGGCTGCTCGGAGGCTCTCTGCTCGCGTTGGCAGCAGGGCTGGCATTCAGCCTGTTTATTGCGCACAGGATAAAAAGCTTGTGGATGCTGCGTTTCATTATATTCAACAACCGACTGGCCAAAAATACGCCAGACCCTGATATCAAGATGCGCCTCGATAAAATGACCACGACAATCGACGCTGCGCTCCTGGAACCATGGGACGAGATACTGTTCGTTACGCACAGCAACGGGTCCATATTGGCCGTTCCGATCATGGCGCGTCTGCTGGCCATGCATGAGGGGCAAATGCCCGACAATTTCGCGCTGATGTCTTTGGGTTCCTGTATTCCACTGGTCGGCTGTCGCCGCGATTCACAGCATTACCGTGACCAACTGGAAAACGTCGCGCTGGGCGAATTTCTCTGGCTGGATATTGGATCGCGTACCGATGGAGCCTGCCTCCCGCTAGTTGACCCGTGCATTTCATGCCTAACGGAGCATCGTCCAACGCTGCATATACTGTCACCGCGGTGGTTCAAATATTGCGACCCGGCCACATATAATCGCCGTCGCCGCAACAAATATGAAACGCATTTTGAATATCTGAGAAGTTTTGATCGCGTATCGCCGCTTGACTATCTTCATGTCACGAGTTGCGCAGATGTATTACCGAAGTCTATCGCGGCATTCATAGAGAACAGGGCTTAAACATGTTGATACCACCTTATCCTGTTCCTCATCGCAACAAGGCACAATTATTAAAGCGATTTCTCACGGGCTGGAAAAGTTCGATTCATACGTTATTCGAAAAAAGCTACACTATGAAAATGGGGGAAATTCACTTCCCGAAACTCGACTTTTTCATCGCCAATGAACTTTCCATTGTTGAAGAGGTCATGAATGACGGTCAACACGCATATCCCAAACATGCCTTGCAGACCGAGTTTCTGGGACCGTTGATTGGCAACAGCGTCTTTTCAGCCAATGGATTGGATTGGGAATATCAGCGAACCATGCTCAATCCGGCATTTGCCCAGACCAGCCTGAAGCGCGTATTCCCGGTTATGAAAGCCGCAGTCGACGATCTGATCGATCATATTCTCAAACAGGATCTCTCGCGCCCGGTGGCCATCGAGCCACTGATGACGCATATAGCAGCAGACATTATTTTTCGTACGATATTTTCAATCCGGCTTGACGCTGACGGCTCAAGCCAGATTTATCAAGCCTTTCACAATTTCCAACGATATATACAGCCAAGCGCAATGTTGCGCATCTATGGCCTGCCCATGTTTGGTTACAAGCGCCGAGCAGCCCATGCGGCAAAACTTATTCATGCCGTGTTCAAACCCATTATCCAGATGCGTTACGAAGCCTATCGCTCACAAGGAGAGGTCGGGCCAAGCGACATTATGCATATGCTGCTGGAGACACGGCACCCGGAAACAGGGGCGCCCTTTAGCTTTGACGAGATCATGGACCAGGTCTCCATGATCTTCCTTGCCGGTCATGAGACATCGGCCAGCGCATTGAGTTGGGCGCTCTACCTGCTTGCGGAGTGCCCTCACCTGCAACAGGAATTAGCGGGAGAAATCGGTCCCGACCCGATCGGGTTCGAGACAATCAAGCGCGCGCAAAAGCTGCGTAATATGTTCAGCGAGACGTTGCGGCTTTATCCGCCCGTCAGTTTTTTCCTTCGACAGGTAACCCGTCCTACGGAAATGCGAGGCAAAAAGATGAATCCGGGGGACATGATCGCGATCTCTCCATGGTTGATCCAGCGCAATAAGGACAATTTCCCTTGTCCCCACGGATTCGATCCCGGTCGCTTTTCAGATCCAGAACAGGCCGAAGCGTGCCGAAACGCTTATTTACCATTCGGCAAGGGACCACGCATGTGCATTGGCGCCGGATTTGCGCAGCAGGAAGCGATGCTGGTGCTGGGATCAATGGTACAAAAATTCCAGCTCATCTACCCGCAAGGGCCAAAACCTCAACCGGTAAACAAAGTAACACTCCGTTCCGAAAAGGGAATTTCCCTGATGCTGAGTCCACATAATTGAAGATTGAACGTTTCCCCTGGCCAGCCCTGCGGACAAGCCGCCTAGAAATTCTCAATCAGACATCCTATACGGCAATACGAACCGGGCTGATCTCAAGAGCGGCGACCGGCTGATCCAGCCAAATTCCCCGCGTATCATACACTTGCTTGTCCGCGCGTTCTTCCAGCGGGACCGATTTGAACACGTCGTGATCGACGAGCACGATGAACAGCGGGCAGCTTTCAATCGCTGAATCGATGTCGATCAGTTCCGCTCCCGTTCCTGCAAATTCCATCGGCAGCGCTTCAGCATATGGCTCGACCAGCTTCACCCGATTCCCATAACGACGCGCCAAACGGCTGGCCACTTTCAGCGCCGGGCTTTCGCGGAAATCGTCGATATTGGCCTTGAAGGCAAGGCCCAGGCACGCGATCTGTGCGCCGGGCATGGCGTCGATCATCCGCGATGCGCGTTCGAACACATGGTCGATCTTGGCATCGTTTACCTCTCGAGCCGTGCGGATCAGGCGGGCATTTTCCGGGTCGCTATGGACGATGAACCAGGGATCGACGGCAATACAATGCCCCCCCACGCCGGGGCCGGGTTGCAGGATGTTGACGCGCGGATGGCGGTTGGCAAGGCGAATGACCTCCCACACGTCCAGATCCAGACCATCGGCAATGACCGATAATTCATTGGCAAAGGCAATGTTGACGTCGCGATAGCTGTTTTCAACCAGCTTGGTCATTTCGGCCGCGCGGGCGTTGGTCGTGATGCATTCGCCGCGCACAAACTGACGGTAGAAGGTCAGCGCCTTGCGGGCGCAGCGCGGGGTGATGCCGCCGATGCAGCGGTCGTTGTTGATAAGTTCGACGAGGATACGGCCGGGCAGGACGCGCTCCGGGCAATAGGCAATCGCGACGTCGGCAGCGGCGCTGCCCTTCCCCGGCATTTTAAGGTCTGGCCGCAACTGTGCGAGCAAATCACGGACCTTCTCGGTGGTGCCGACCGGCGAGGTGGATTCAAGGATGATGGCATCGCCGCTTTTAAGCACCGGCACCAGCATTTTGGCTGCGTCCAGAACATAGCTGATGTCCGGCGCGCGGTCCTCCGCCACGGGCGTTGGCACCGCGATCAGGAAAACGTCGCTTTCCTCAACCTTTGTGGAAGCCCGCAGGTTCCCGCGCGACACCACGCCTTGCACAAGGCCGTCGAGATCAACCTCCTCGATATGCACTTTGCCGCTGTTGACGCTATCGACGACGTGGTTGCTGACATCAACGCCGACCACCCTGAAACCGGACCGGGCGATCAGCGCCGCCGTCGGCAGGCCAATATAGCCCAGACCTATAACAGAGACCTTTTTTTCAGTGTCGAGCGGCATTCGCGATTATCCTGGCTATGCGTTCTCCGCTCTTGCCGTCGCCAAAGGGATTATGGGCGCGCGACATCGCGGCATAAGCCTCGCTATCGTCCAAAAGATTGAAGATTTCGGAAACGATCCGGTCCTTGTCGGTACCGACCAGCTTGGCTGTGCCCGCTGCCACGCCTTCTGGCCGCTCGGTGGTTTCGCGCATGACAAGGACGGGTTTGCCCAATGAGGGCGCCTCCTCCTGAACCCCACCGCTGTCGGTCAGTACAATGTCGCACATGTCGAGCAGGCGTACGAAATGGGGATAATCGAGCGGGTCGATCATGGCGACATTGTCATGACCGGCCAGAACGGCATCCATGACGCGCCGAACGTTGGGATTGGGGTGCACGGGAAAAATCACGGCAAGATCGGGCCGATCAGCAATCGCGCTGATGGCAGCGGCGATATTTTCCATGCCATTACCGAAATTTTCCCGGCGATGGCTGGTAACGGCAATGATTTTCCTGCCCGCAAAACGCTCCGCCAAGCCGTCGAGTCCGGCGGCAAGCCAGGGTTCCGCCTCGATCCGCGCCTTGGTTGTCAGAAGCGCATCAATAACAGTGTTGCCAGTAATATGGATCGTTCCGGCATTGCGGTTCTCCCGCAACAATGCATCGGCGGCGGCCTGCGTCGGGGCGAAATTCAGATCGGCAATGCAGGAGACGACCATGCGGTTCACCTCCTCGGGCCAGGGGTGATGGATATCGCCACTGCGCAGCCCCGCCTCGACATGCGCGACCGGGATCTTGCGGTAATAGGCGGCAAGGCTGGCTACCATCGTGGTCAGCGTGTCGCCGTGGACAACGACGCGATCAGGTTTCTCGCGGTCATACACCTCGCCCAGCGCAACGATCAGGCGGGCGGTCAGGCCATCAAGCGTTTGTTCCGCCTGCATGACGTCCAGATCGATATCGGGGACTATATTGGCAATCTCCAATACCTGATCGAGCAAATCGCGGTGTTGCGCAGTCACGCAGACGCGTGTTTCAACGTCCGCCTGTGCCTGCAACGCATGGATGACGGGGAAAAGCTTGATCGCTTCGGGGCGGGTTCCGAAAACGATGATGACTTTCTGCTTGCCCAAATTCGTTCCCCGCTTCAAAGCTGTAAGGCAGATGCTGCCCTAGACGATCATGGTTTATTTAGGGTGAAGATCGCAATATGCGCAGGAGGAGAATCGTCCATTGACCTCTGCCGAACCAGACACGCCCTTAATCATTCCTGTCATCCTGTCAGGCGGTTCGGGCACGCGCCTATGGCCGTTATCGCAGCCGGAAAAGCCCAAGCAACTGCTGGCACTGACCGCTGACGACAGCATGATCCAGCTCACGGCGAAAAGAACGATTGGAAAGGCAAGCTTCGCGTCGCCACTGGTCGTTGCCAATGCACGACATGCCGAAATCATCTGGGCGCAACTTGAACAGGCGGGCGAACCGCGCGCACGGCTCATTCTGGAACCTGCAGGCCGCAATACCGCGCCTGCCATCGCGCTGGCAGCGCTTGCCGTAGATGATCCCGCCGCGCCCTTGCTGGTCATGCCGAGCGATCATGTCATTGAGAACGTCGACGCCTTTCATGCCGCGATCCAGAATGCGCTGCCGCTGGTCCGTGAGGGTTGGCTGGTGACATTCGGCATCACGCCTGACGCGCCCGAAACGGGCTATGGTTATATCAGGATAGGCGAAATGCTTGCCAGCGGCATCCACCAGGTCGAACGCTTTATCGAAAAGCCCGACACCCAAAGCGCAAAAAACATGCTGGCGGAAGGCGGTTATGTGTGGAATGCGGGCATCTTCCTGTTCAGGGCCGATGCCTATCTCGAGGCGCTGGCCCAGCATCAACCCGAAATGCTTTCAGTGGCAAAGACTGCCATGGACGCCGCGCAGAAGGAAGGTCCCCACATCATCCCCGATGCAACGAAATTCGCCGCCTGCCCTTCGGACTCCATCGACTATGCCGTGATGGAAAGGGCCGCACAGGTGGCAGTGGTGCCCGTCAGCATGGGCTGGTCGGACGTGGGGTGCTGGGATTCACTGCACGCCGTCAAGGAGCGCGACGAGCACGGCAACGCCTGCCATGGTGAGGTCATCGCCATCGAAACACGTAATTGCTTGATCCACAGCGACGGCCCGCGCATTTCAATGGTTGGCGTTGAAGACTTGATCGTGGTGGCGACGGGCAATGACATTTTGATCCTCCCGCGCGGGCGCTCGCAGGAGGTGCGCAAGGTGACTGATACCCTCAAAAAGGACTGACGTTACTGTCGCAAGCCTTTCAAATATTGTCCGTATTGGCTTTTGCCCAATGTTGCGACAGCACGATCTAGCCCAGCATCATCGATAAAGCCCTGCCGCCATGCGATCTCCTCAGGGCAGGCAATCTTCATACCCTGCCGGCGTTCGATCGTGCCGACAAAATGGGCCGCTTCCAGCAGGCTGTCAGGCGTTCCGGTATCAAGCCAGGCATAGCCCCGACCCATCACCTCGACATTCAATGCGCCGCGTTCCAAATAGACCTTGTTGACGTCCGTAATTTCCAGCTCGCCCCGCGCCGAAGGCTGGAGGTTTGCGGCAATATCGACAACATGAGCATCATAAAAATAGAGACCTGTAACCGCCCAATGGGATTTGGGGGCAGCTGGCTTTTCCTCAATGCTGAGCGCCCGCATGTTCTGGTCAAAGTCCACGACGCCATAACGTTCGGGATCAGCGACATGGTAAGCAAAAACCGTCGCGCCATTGGGCCGCGCCCGCGCCGACTGCAATATCTCGGGCAGTCCGTGACCGAAGAAAATATTATCGCCCAGCACAAGGCAGGATGGCCCACCTGCGACAAAATCGGCGCCGATCGTGTAGGCATGCGCCAGCCCATTGGGTTCGGCCTGGACTGCATAGCTCAATTCCATGCCCCATTGCGATCCATCACCCAGCAGGTTGCGGAAATTGGCCGCATCATGCGGCGTGGTGATGATCAGCACCTCACGGATGCCAGCAAGCATCAGCGTCGAGAGCGGATAATAGATCATCGGCTTGTCATACACGGGCATGAGCTGCTTCGAAATCGCCATGGTAACAGGAAAGAGACGCGTTCCGCTGCCGCCCGCCAGAATGATGCCCTTCATGATTTCGCTTCTCCCAATACGCGTTCGACGACATCCGCCATTGATATCTCCCATGCGGGTA
>JAENVZ010000069.1 GCA_016650315.1 Alphaproteobacteria bacterium
CCAAGTCGAGATCGTCCCGATCGAGGTGGTGGTGCGCAACGTCGCCGCCGGCTCGCTCTCGACCCGGCTCGGCATCGAGGAGGGAACGCAACTCCCCCGCACGATCATCGAATATTATTACAAGGATGACGCGCTCGGCGATCCGATGGTCACCGACGAACATATCGCCTGCTTTGGCTGGGCGAGCCAGGAAGAAATGCACGACATCGCCGACATGGCGATCCGCGTGAACGATTTCATGTCCGGCATGTTCGCTGCAATCGGCATTCGCCTCGTCGATTTCAAGCTGGAATTCGGACGTCTCTGGGAAAATGAGTATAGCCGCATCATTCTGGCCGACGAGATCAGTCCCGACGGCTGCCGCCTGTGGGACATGACCACGGGCGAAAAGCTGGACAAGGACCGCTTTCGTCAGGATCTTGGTGGCGAAGTCGAAGCCTATCAGCAAGTCGCGCGCCGCCTGGGCCTGCTGCCCGAAGGTGTGGATACCGCCGTCCTGGACCTTGATTCACATCGCAAGAAGCGCGGCATATAAAAGGTTAAGCCTTGCCCGATGCCGCAGCCCGGCATAGGGAGGCCGCGAACAGACAATTTCAGGGAATCGGCCGACATGAAAACCCGCATTTTCGTGACTTTGAAGGGCGGCGTACTCGACCCGCAGGGCAAGGCGATCCACCATGCGCTTGAGGGGCTGGGCTTTTCCGGCGTCAATGACGTGCGCGCGGGCAAGCTGATCGAGCTTGATCTGGCCGATGGCACCAGCGACGAAGACATCGACGCCATGTGCAAGAAGCTGCTCGCCAACACCGTCATCGAAAACTACCGCATCGAAAAGGCCCAGCCATGAAAAGCGCGGTCATCGTCTTTCCCGGTTCCAATTGCGACCGCGATCTGGCGGTGGCCTTCAGCCAGATTTCCGGGCGCGAGACGCACATGGTCTGGCATGGCGACCATGAACTGCCCGACGGCATCGACGTGATCGGCGTACCGGGCGGCTTCTCCTATGGCGACTATCTGCGCTCTGGCGCGATGGCGGCGCGTTCGCCGATCATGCAGGCCGTAGTGAAGGCGGCCGCGCGCGGCGTCACCGTCATTGGCATCTGCAACGGCTTTCAGGTACTGACCGAAGCGGGCCTTCTCCCCGGCGCGCTGATGCGTAATGGCGGGATCAAGTTCGTGTGCCGCGACGTCGCACTGACCGTCGAAAACAGCCAGAGCGCCTTTACCAGCGGTTATGAAGCCGGCGAACGCGTGATCTTTCCCGTGGCCCATCATGACGGCAATTATTTCGCCGACGACGCAACACTCGACCGGCTGGAAGGCGAAGATCGTGTAGCCTTTCGCTATGCCGAAGATGTCAACGGTTCCGCGCGTAACATCGCGGGCATTCTCAACGACGCAGGCAATGTCCTTGGCATGATGCCGCATCCCGAGCGCGTTATCGAATCCGCCCATGGCCGCACCGACGGACGGCGAATGTTCGAAGGACTGTTCGCAAGCGTCCTGGCATAGGTTTCAACCGCAAATAGCTGACTATTCCGCCGGGATTTCCATCGCCTGTGCCGCCGTAGCTGTGTGTTGCTGCCAACGCATAAATCCATAATAGAGCACCAGAAGCGTCGGAATGAACATGGTGTTCAGCAAATCGTGGCGCGAAGCGTGCCAGTTGTTTTCGATGCTGCCTGCTTTTTGGTTCATGTCGATGATTTCGTTCGCCAGCTCCACCACGAATACCATCAGCCATGGCCGCCAGTCGTGCAGCGGCCGCCGCGTCACCCAGGCAAAAAAGAGCAGCAGCGCAACGCCGACATGAATGTGAATGGCGTCGGCCGACAAGCCAAGACTATCTTCGAACCCCGTTTTGATGGGCCCCCATACATCGGCAATCTTCGTAAGGATCATGACTTAGACTTTCGTCCTGAAGGGTGTAAAATTCGTGCCCGTGTCATAGACATCGACACCCTCCCGGCGTTTCAAAGCGCCCACCACTACATAGGTGACGGGCGTCAGAATTGCTTCCCAGCTTGTCTTCAGAACGAACTGGCTCAGCATGACCAGCAAAATCTGGTCGGTTGGCCAGCCCGCTGCCCCAAAAAACGCGAGCGGGTAGAAGATCAGGCTGTCGAAACCCTGCCCCACAACGGTCGAACCGATGGTTCGGGTCCATAAATATTTGCCATTGGTCCAGATTTTCATCCGGGCCATCACGAAACTATTGGCGAACTCACCGACCCAAAAGGCGATGATGGATGCGAACACGATACGCGGCACCTGCCCGAACACCGCCTCATAGGCCGCCTGCCCATCCCAATCGGATGCTGGCGGCAGGGCAACGACGACAAAGCTCATAAACGCCATGAACAGCGTCGCGGCAAAGCCGACCCAGATGCACCGCCGCGCCCGCGCATAGCCATAAACCTCTGTAAGAACATCGCCGATGATATAGCTGATCGGGAAAAACAGGATGCCCGCGCCAAAGGGCCACAGGCCGATCAGCGGCACATCCACCACCGCCCGCTTGCCCGCGCCCAATACATTGGACAACAGCAGGACCGTGACGAACGCCGCCATGACATAGTCATAATAACGGAAATGCCGTCCCCCGATCACGGTTGCGTCAAGTTTCTAAAGGTGGCGCAAGGGATTTTCCGTCATACCCCTTCAATATCCCGGTTTTCACGCTTTGCAATCCGCGCTATGCCCCGCACCCGAGCGCTCTCCCTGTCCGGGGCAGCGCGAAAACCGAGCGGCCCCGTAGCTCAACTGGATAGAGCACCTGCCTTCTAAGCAGGATGTTGCGTGTTCGAGTCACGCCGGGGTCACCATCCACCTAAAAAAGTGCCGGATTTTTGCTGGTATTTGTAGGGTTAGACATTTTCAGGCCCATTTCCATTCGGGAACTTCCCTATGACGTGCGCCATGTCCCTGCGGTCTGGCTGCTCGGCTATGGATGTCACCCGAAAATGGGCGCGCTGGATTTCCCTTAAGCTGCTTGCCCCAAAGCCATAGAGATTGTAGCAATGCCAAGGGCCGCAACAATAGATCATCCAACCGACGCCATCACGTCGAAAGGCCTGATTTTACAATGGGGGGAATGTTGTGCGACTGGGTTCGATGTCTAGAGCCTTTCTATTATCAGCATTGCTTTTCACGGGAAACGCCGGGGCGCAGGACCTGAAACCGCGCATGATGGACAGTTTTCGTCTGGGCAGTGGCGGCGGCGTACTGTGTCAGGCGCAGAGCCGGGCCGTTGACCCCGCCATTGCCGGTATGTTCGACCGCAGTTGGACGCTGGTTTGCCGCGATGCAGCAAAGCCGGTCGGGCAACTCTATGCCCTGCGCGCCGATGGTGGGGATATCGAAGCACGGTTGGAAGCATCGCGCGCCGCAAAGGTCACATGCGCTGCACCGGGCAGGACGCAGATTGGCGAACTGGGCGATGTAACGACGCGCATGTGCACAATAGCCGATGCGGATCTTGGCTATGTGATCCACAGCTACAAAGACGGTAAAACCACATATTATGTGCAGGGTTTTGCGAGCTATGACAGTGCCTTGCAATTAGCGCTGCGCACGATCGCCGCCGACAGGATTGTTGACGGCCCCATTACCATTGCGACCAGCGGATCGGACGATCCGGCGGCCTTCGCACGGTTGCAGGCATCCACACTCGACCCGCAGACATCGCTGGCGGAAGGGTATCGGCGCAATAACAGTGGCAATTATGCCGAGGCCGCCGAATTTTTCGATACGTTGCAGGAGCGACTGAACGAACCCGACGAAGCAAAGCTGACCCCCGCCGAACGCGAGGCACGACAACATGAATACACGATCAACAAGGCCTTGCAGCTTTCCAATCTGAGCGAATTCGAACAGGCGGGCGCCTTGTTTGCGAAGGCCGCGCAAATGGCGACCCTCGACCCGGTGCAGGTACGTTTGCGTCGCAATTTTGAAGCTATGCATCAATTGAACCAACGCCATTATGCCGCCGCAATGGCGATATTGGACCGGCCTGTGCTGCCGATCGGTCAATCGGTCATAACCAGCAATTCAGGGATTGATCTCAGCCCGCAACTGGCCGCAGAGATCAACAGCACGACCCCCGCCGACCGGGTAATGGGTGTAACGCAGGCGGCTCGCCTGACACCCGATGAGCGCGCGGCCATTATCGATGCGCAGGCGGGGCAGCTTCGCGGCACCGTGCTGCGATTGCAGGGGAAGCCCGGCGAGGCAAGGAAACTGCTGGAAAATGCGCTGGAAAATGCGATCGCCGTACGCGACGGACGGGTGACATCGATCACCCGGTTACGCGCACAGATTCTGGCGGAAATCGCACTGACGCACGAAGCGGAAGGCAATTTCGGCGCCGCAGACACATTCTTGCGCGACGCCCTTGCCCTGCTCAGCGCCTCCTATCCCGAAACCGCTGCGATGGACGGCGCACGGGCGCGGCTGGCCGCCTTCCTTGTACGGCGGGGGCGTAATGATGAAGCGCTTGGCCTTTATCGCCAAATTGTTGCGAGTGCGACCGCGAATCAGGCAGTCGTGACGGGTCTGGCCAATCAGTTGCAGCCCTATTTCGATCTGCTTTCGTCACAGATCCCCGCACGGCCCGAACTCGCCGGGGACATGTTCCTGGCAAGCCAGATATTGGTGCGGCCGGGGGCGGCCGATACGCTGGAGGTGCTTTCACGTGAATTGCAGTCGGGCGATGATGAAGCGGCGCGATTGTTCCGCCAATCGGTTTCGCTGTCGCGGGACATTGAGCGTGCGCGGATCGAACTGGCGGAGCTTATCCAGCTTGGCGCGCAGGACCCTACTGCCGTACCCTTGATCGACGGTGCGCGGCGCGACATCGACACACTGAGCCGCCAGCAACTGGAAACGCAGGTCGCCCTTGCCGCCTATCCGCAATATCGCGCCGTTTCACGGGAAGCTGTAACCCTTTCCGATCTGCAGGCCGTGTTGAAACCGGGCGAAGCCTATATGAAGCTGGTGCGCGTCGGCGGCGGGATGTACGCCGTCTATGCCGATGCTCAGGGTGTCACCGGCTATCGCCTGCCAATTTCCAGTGCGGAATTGAATACAAAGGTTGATGGCCTGCGCGAAACCATTTCAATGGTAGTGGCAGGGGTGCAGGTCACCTATCCGTTCGATGTCGAACTGGCCCGCGCGCTCTATCTTGACCTGTTCGGGCCGGTCGATGCACGGGTTGCCACGGTCAGCCATCTGATCTTTGAACCCGATGGCGCGATGCTGCGCCTGCCCCCCAATCTGTTGATTACAGAGCAGGCCGGGGCCGATGCCTATTTGCAGCATCTGCAAGACCCTTCGGCGGATGAATTCGATTTTCGCGGCATCCAATGGCTTGGCCGCAACCGGGCGATCAGCACCGCCATTTCCGTTCGCGGCTTTCGTGACGCCCGGTCATCTGCGGCATCAAGCGCCCCACGGCAATATCTGGGCTTTGGCCACAATGCGCCTGTTTCCGCGATGGTAAGCACCGCCGCCACGCGGTCCGCTTCTGGCGCTGCTGGCCCGGACTGCCGCTGGCCGATTGAGGAATGGAACCGCCCGATCGCAGCGACCGAGCTGCGTCAGGCCGCCAATCTGCTGGGACCGAACGGGACGAAAGTTGTTACAGACGCTGCCTTTACCGACACTGCAATCATGGCGCGGAAAGACTTGAGCGACTATCGCATCGTGCATTTTGCAACGCATGGCCTTGTCACTGCGCCACAAAGCGGCTGTCCCGCACGGCCTGCCCTTCTCACGTCCTTCGGCCAGGGGAGTTCAGATGGTCTGCTGAATTTCAGTGAAATTTTCGATCTGCATCTTGATGCGGACCTGGTCATCCTGTCGGCGTGCGACACGGCGGGACAGGCGAGCAAGGAAGCAACACGCGCGGCGGGACTTGGCACCGGCGGCGGCAGCGCACTTGACGGGCTGGTGCGCGCCTTTATCGGTGCCGGTGGCCGTGCCGTCATCGCCAGCCATTGGCCCGCGCCCGACGATTTCAACGCAACGCAGCGGCTGATCGGCGGCCTGTTCAGTGGCGGATCAGGCGAAAATATCGGGCAAGCCTTGCAAAGAGCGCAGGCGCCGTTGATGGACGATGCTGCAACGTCGCATCCTTTCTACTGGTCCGGCTTTGCAATTGTTGGCGACGGAGCGCGGCCGCTATTGGCTGGCAAATAGGATGCTGATTGCATCTGAAACGTCAGCCGCCCGAGTGGGATGGGGCTGATCGGTGAAAAACCTGCTCGGCAATCCTGGAAAGCTGTTGCGCAGTATCGGCCGGGTACGATTGGCCGGAACGATTGCATTCCTGATCCTGGCGGTGCTGGTCGCGCGTTTTAGCTGGTATTTGCCCCTGACCGCACAGGCGGAACGGGCCTTTTACGATCTGCGCATGACCGCAACCGCGCCAAAGGTCGATCAGGACGACCGCATTGTCATGATCGTCTATACCGACGACACGCTGATCGATACGAAGAAGCGATCCCCGCTCGACCGGGCGACATTGGCGCGGGCGCTGCGTAACATTGACGCGATGGGCGCAAAGGCTATTGGCATCGACATCCTGATCGACCAGCCGCAGGACGAGGATGAGGAACTGCTGTCCGCCTTTGCAAAGATGCGCACGCCCGCTTTCCTCGCTTATGCCAATTTCGACACCAATCGCGGCAATATCGAATATCGTCAGCAGCAATTTCTCGACGCATTCATGGCGCGACTGAAAGGTGACAAGGTCCATCCCGCGAGCATCAGGCTGGAAGTCGACAATGACGGCGTCGCCCGAAGCTGGCCCGGCCAGCCCAAAACACTGCCACCCCTGCTTGGTCCGGCAATGACGGGCAATGCGGCCTTCTTTGCCGGTTATACCAGCAGCATCCGATACCGCCTTCCGCGCGCCGACGACCGGCCGGTCATTGCGTCCTTTCCCATTGATCTTTTCGCCAATCCCGACACGGCGGCAGCCTTTGCCGATCAAATACGGGGCCGTTATGTGCTGATCGGCGGCGACATTGTCGATCTCGATCAATTCGAAACGCCCATGTCCGCCTATACCGGAAAGCGGATGATCGGGCTGGAAGTGCATGCCAATATTCTGGCGCAAATGCTGGATAGCTATCGGCCCGGTCAAGTGCCTGCCGGAATATTATGGTTGGCAGGCATTCTGGTCGTGATTGCAGGCGTGCTCACCAGTTTGATCGAAGGCAAAAACTGGAAAATCCTGTTCTTCATTCTGGTCCAGATCGTCTTTTTCATCGGCCTGCCCTTCGTGTTGCAAAACCATGGCACGGACACGCAATATCTGCCTGCCACCGGATGGGGTCTGGCATGGTTCATCGCCTATGGGACCGTGGGATCGGCGGCGCGGGCCATTGGTTCTGAACAGCGCAAATTTGCACAGTCGGCGCTTGGCAAATATCTGCCCCGCGACATAGCGCAAGAAATATTGAACGATCCCGAACGGCTGTCACTGCACGGCGAAAAACGAGAGATTTTCGTGGTTTTCACCGACCTTGAAGGCTTCACCAAATTATCCCACGCGATAGAGCCGGAAATGGTCGCACAACTGCTCAACCATTATCTGGATATGTTGAGCGACGTCGTGCTGAAATATGGTGGCACCATCGACAAATTTGTGGGCGATGCGGTCGTCGCTTTCTGGGGCGCACCGATTTCCCGGCCCGACGATGGCGAGCGGGCCGCACGCGCCGCCTATGCCATGTGGCAGGCGGGCGAGGCGTTTCGCAAGGATATTCCCGAAGGTGTGCCGCCCATTGGCCGCACGCGTGTTGGCCTGCATTTTGGGGAGGCGATTGTTGGTAATTTCGGCGGTGAGGGGCGTATTCAATATACCGCGCTTGGCGACAGCATGAACACTGCGGCACGGCTGGAGGCGGCGAACAAAAAACTGGAAACCCGCGTGCTCGCCAGCCGCGCGGCGACGGAGCGTTCGGGCCTTGACTGGTGGCGTCCCATGGGCCGGATCTTGCTGCGCGGTCGATCGACACCCGTCGATATTTTCGAACCAAGGCCTGATTTGGATGCCAGTGACTTTGATCACATACAGAAGATTCTTAACCAGCTAGTAACCAATAAATCAGTCGCCATTAAGGAGCTTGCGGCCTATTCTGTGCAGCATTCCGATGATGCCGCGCTCGCAAATCTGTTATACCGTGCACAGCACAGCCAAGCTGGAGGGGAATATGTTCTCGATTAACAAAATTCACCGCAAGTCCCTGAAATCGGCAATTGTCCTTGCATTGCTGGCCATTCCTGCGGGCGGTGCACTGGCCGAAACCATCGTCGTGCGGGCAGGCGGCCCGTCTGCCCGCAACTTCCCTCCCGGCAAGAAAATTGCCGACAACAGCGTGGTGAGCCTGAAAGCCGGCGACATGCTGACCATCCTTGACGGTCGCGGCACGCGCACCCTGCGCGGCCCCGGCGCATTCAATACCAGCGCGACGGCGGGTACGGCAAGCGATACGCGCACCGGCCTTGCCAGCCTGTTGGGTCCCCAGCGGGTCAGAACAGCGCGCACCGGAGCGGTGCGGGGCGGCGCCGATGAAGGCAAACTGCCACGCAGTCCGAACCTCTGGTATGTCGATGTCAGTCAGACATCGACCGTCTGTATCCCCGATGTTGCCAACATACAGCTCTGGCGACCCGATCTGACCAGAGCGATCACACTTACCGCTCGTGACGAAAAAAGTGGGCAGAGCGCCAAAATTCCGTTCGACAAGGGCCAATTCCGAACGAGCTGGCCCGCCGCTCTGCCGGTCAGTGATGGCAGCACGTACAAGCTGAACTGGCCAGGAGAGGCCAAGCCGGTTGAAATCACGTTTTCAGTGATGGACGCCAATAGCGAAGGACTGGAAAGCATGGCGTCGATGCTCATCACGCGCGGGTGCGACGCGCAGCTCAACCTGCTTGTCGAAACCGTAGCGTTGCCCGATCCTCAACCTGTGCCAGAGGGTTGATTGCCTCAAAGGAAAAGCGCTGAATTCCAGCCTCTTTGCTTGCGCCCATAGGGTATGGCTGTTAGCAGGAGGCGGGGATAGACGCCATATCCAAACGTCGCGGTTAAAGCGTGTTCCGGTCGCATGATTGAAATCATCCTTCCCTATCGGGGAGGAATATAGATACGGGTTCGGTCGCAAACATGCAGGGGACGATAGGGGAACAATCATTATGGACCTGTCCGGTTTTGGACGCGCACTAGCAATTTTACTGACAGGTTCCGCGCTGGTTCCAGCGAACCTTTCGGCGCAGACCGTCAACGCGCCGACCCGCGAAGAGATCGAGCGTGGACGTCCGCCTCTGACAGAAACACAACATCCGTCCAAACTGACCGTGGAGGGCGGCATCGAACGGGCGCCCTGCCCGCTGGCCGATCCCCAATATGCCGATTTGACCGTGACCCTGTCAGGTGCCGAATTCGATGGGTTGCAAGGCCTTTCACCCGACATGCTGCGCCCTGCATGGGAAGCCTATGCCGGGCGCGAGGTGCCGATCGCCACCCTCTGCGAGATCCGTGATTCGGCCGCGACCATCCTGCGTAATGCCGGTTATCTTGCCGCCGTTCAGGTGCCGCCACAGCGCATTGAAAAGGGCGGCGTCGTGCACTTCGACGTGTTGCTGGCTAAGCTGGTCGCCATTCAGGTGCGCGGCGATGCGGGCAGGAGCGAACGGTTGGTCGCTGCGCATCTGGAGGCCGTAAAGGGCCTGCCGCTTTTCAACATCCATGAGGCCGAGCGGCATTTGCTGCTGGCGCGCGACCTGCCCGGCTATGATGTTCGCCTGACCCTGCGTCCCGCCAATGCCGGACCGGGTGAGGTCATTGGCGAGGTCAGCGTTACCCGGCAAAAAATTCAGGTCGATGCGAATATCCAGAATTATGGATCGCACGAAACCGGGCGCTTTGGCGGCCTTGTACGCGTGCAGGTGAACGACCTGACCGGCCTTGGCGATGCTACGACATTCAGCCTCTTCAACACCGCCGAATTTTCCGAACAGACAGTGCTGCAGGCGGGACACAGCTTTTTTGTCGGTCATGACGGCCTGCGGCTGGCGGGTGATGTCACCTATGCCTGGACGAAGCCTGACATCGGACTGGACATCAAATCGGAAACGCTGATCGCCAGCATGGCCGCCAGCTACCCGTTCATCCGGCGGCAGTCGCAGAATTTGCTGGGCAGCGCCGGTTTCGATCTGGTCAATCAAAAAGTGGATTTCGGCCCGGTAACGCTTTCCAACGACAATCTGCGCATCCTGTTCGCCCGGCTCGATTATGACATGATCGACGGCGCAAGCCTTGCCAGCACTACAGGCTATAACGCCGCGGAACCGATGTGGCGGCTGGGTGGATCGCTGGAGGTGCGGCAAGGGGTCTCCATCCTTGACGCCAGCAAGCCAGTGACCGGTTTGGCGACCGATCCGACCGCCTTTGTGCTGCGCGGCTCGCTCTATGGCGAATATCGGCCGATCCCCACGCTGACATTCAGCCTGTCTCCGCGCTTCCAATATAGCAGTGACGCCCTGTTCAGTTACGAAGCATTGTCAGCGGGCAATTACAGCGTCGGGCGCGGCTATGATCCGGGCACGATCATTGGCGACAGCGGCATCGGACTGCAGGCCGAAATGCGCTATGGCAGCATCGTGCCCAGGAAACCGGGAGCCATTGCGATCCAGCCCTTTATATTCGTCGACAGCGCATGGATATGGAATGAAGATGTCGTTTACAGCGGTAATGATCCGCAAAAGCTTACATCCATCGGCGGTGGGATAAGGGGCGCCTGGGGCAACCACGCCCGATTCGACATCGCACTGGCTGTGCCGCTGGAACGCGCGGGTTTCCAGACCAAAAAGGGTGATGCGCGCTTGCTCTTTTCGCTTACCACCAAGCTTGTGCCGTGGAGGTAACAATGAACGCCAACGCCCCCAGCCATTCCGTGTACAACCGTAAATATGCGCCGCTGCTTCATGGCTGCGCCATCGCGCTGGCGCTTGTGGCGGTTGCCCGGGCGCCGCTGGCAAGGGGCCAGGCTTTTCAGGGCACCCCCACCGTCACTGCCGGATCGGCATCTGTAAACCAGGTCGGAACGACCGACACGATTACGGTATTTTCCGATCAGGTGGTCATTGACTGGGTCCCGACCGACACGAGCGGCGCCGGTACGATAGATTTCCTGCCGAGCGGATCGACGGGGTTGTTTCAGGATTTCATAAGCTTTCCGCTTGCCAATTTCACCGTCCTCAATCGCATTCAGCCGGTTAATGCCAGCGGTGTGCCTGTGTCCCTGCCCATCGCATTGAACGGTACTGTGCAAAGCCGATTGGCCAGCGTTCAGGGCGGTGCGGTCTGGTTCTATTCGCCCGGCGGCATCATTGCCGGGCCAACGTCGGTATTCGATGTGGGCGGACTGTTGCTGACCACCAATGCAATCGCCGTCGATCCCACCAACGCCACGGGCAACTATCTTTTCGGCGCAAGCGGTCAAACCAGCTTTGCCGGACCTTCGGGCAGCACGTCGAGCGTCACGATCCAGCCGGGCGCCACAATCAGCGCCCTTGCCGCGGGCAGCTATGTCGCGCTGGTCGCCCCGCGCGTGGTGCAGGGCGGCACGGTGACGGTCAACGGTTCGGCGGCATATGTCGCGGCCGAAGCTGTCGACATCACGATCAACAACGGCCTGTTCGACATTGTATTCGGTACAGGCACGGACGATGCCAATGGCGTGGTGCACACCGGCACGACCAATGGCCCTGCCTCCACCGCTTCGACAGACACGCAGCGCATATTCATGGCGGCGATGCCCAAGAATAGTGCCCTGACCATGCTGCTTACCGGCAATATCGGCTATACGGCGGCGGCCTCCGTAGCGCAGGAAGGCAGCGCCATCGTCCTGTCCGCCGGACATGACATCAGCGGCGTCATATCTGGCGGCACCAGCTCCAGCAGCGCGGCGGCCAACATCTCCATCGGCAACGGCACCTACAGTTC
>JAENVZ010000070.1 GCA_016650315.1 Alphaproteobacteria bacterium
CCGGGCGGTCTGGGCCGAAATAGCCTGGGGATTGCTCCCCGCGCCGCCCCTATTCGGTCTTGCTCCCGGTGGGGTTTACCATGCCGTCCCCGTTGCCGGGGCCGCGGTGCGCTCTTACCGCACCCTTTCACTATCACAAGGCCAAGGCCTGTGCGACCTTCTCTCTGTTGCACTGTCCCTGAACCAGAAATCAGATTCCTGGCCCGCCGCATGTTATCCGGCACCGTTATTTCGTGGAGCCCGGACTTTCCTCCCGCATGGAAACCCATGCCGGCGGCCGCCCGACCCTCTGGCCCGGCGCATATAGCGAATCATTTCAGCTTTCACCAGTCAATCATCGCCCTGCGGTTGCGGCAGCAACAGCGCAAGCAGAATGGACCGACATTCGCCATCGATAATACCATCGATCATTTCGGTTCGATAGCGACGCTGAAAGGCGCGGATCGCAGCAACCGGATCGTTGATGTCATACCCAAAACGTTCCAGAGCCAGCAGAAAACCGCCATCGCTCCAATGAGGGTCCATCAGGTTTTTCGTGGGTCGGGGCAGCGCCAAACGGAGCCGTGCCAGCCGATGCCATGGGAACAACTCGCCCGGATCCTGTTTGCGTGCGGGCGCAATGTCGGAATGGCCAACGATATTGCCCCGCGTGATGCCGTGCCGCTGGACAATATCATGCACCAGGGGAATCAAGGCCGAAATCTGCTCTTCGGGGAATGGTCTGTAGCCCCATTCATGGCCTGGATTGACGATCTCTATGCCAATGCTGGCGCTGTTCACATCCGATATGCCGCGCCACCAGGCCAATCCCGCATGCCATGCGCGTTTATCCTCGGCTACCATATGGATAACCTGCCCTTCTTCGGTCACGCAATAATGGGCCGATACTTTAGATAAGGGATCCGCCATCCATTCAATGGCCGAAGCCGCATCCGGCATGCCGGTATAATGCAATACCAGCATGGAAACTGGCCGCTGGCGCTCGTCGAAATTGGGCGACGGCGTTTCGATCATCCAGCATCCTCTGACAATGTATTTTCCCACGAACCGGATTGTTACAACAGCAACATCCGACCATATAATGATGCCATGTATTATCATCATTCCTGTCATGATCGCAGAGAAAAAGACAGTCAGGCGTGACCTTCATGCAGGCTGAGCAATCATACGGGAAATAAAAAAGCTGGAACGGGCTGAACGATCAATATCGTCCCGATGCCGCCGGCGAGCGCTGGATTGCCCCTGCTATCCGGCGTTCATAGCTGCCACGAAACTGACGGCTGGCGATAAAATCGTCGGTCTGACCAATGACCGTTTCCCCCGCACCCAGAACAAGATGTCCTTCCGGTGCAGCAAACCGCGCCAGATTTTCAAATACTTTTTGTCGCAATTCCAGTGAGAAGTAGAGCAACACATTACGACACAGAATAAGGTCATATGCACCCGCTGGAAGGACAGGCTCCAGAAGATTATCGACACGATAATCGATCATGTCCAACAATTCCCGGCTGACGCGCCAGTCATCTCCAGCCGGTTCAAACCATTGCAACAACTCTGTGACACCCAATCCGCGCTGAACCTCCATCTGGCTGTAAAGGCCCGATTTTGCACGAGCGATGGCGCCGGATGAAATGTCAGTCGCCAATATCTGGACGCGCCACCCCTGCCAGCGCTCAGCCTGTTTTTGGATCAGCATGGCAAGTGACAGTGCTTCTTGCCCTATGGAGCACCCTGCACACCAGATGCGCAGTTGGGGCTGTTTCCGGATCGTTCCGATGTGTGGCAACAATCCACGCTCGATCATGGAGAAAGTTGAAAGATCGCGGAAAAATGAACTTTCATTATTCAGCAACGCATCAACAACTTCGTCAAGCAGATGGCGTTTGTTCGTGCTGAGCAACTGGCTTACGAGATCTTCCAACGAGTCCATCTTATAGGATTTGAGCATCGGCTTGAGCGCGGTTTCGATGCGCCACATCCGGTTCGCCGCCAATTGCTGGCCCGTCCGCGCTTCCAGAAGCCCAGCCAAAACGCGCATGGCGCCAGGGGATTCCATGCCCATCATGCCGCGAGCGCTATCTGGCTCATGACATAAGCGCCCATACGGTCAGGCGACAAAATAGCACTGGCCAACCCTGCTCGCGCAATCGATCCGGGCATGCCCCAGACGACGCTGGTTTCGGCGTTTTGTGCTACTATCAAGCCTCCTGCCGCAGCAATCCGTTCCGCGCCTGCGGTGCCATCCCGGCCCATTCCGGTTAGAACAATCGCCACCGCATTCGCCCCATAAATATCCGCCATCGACGAAAACATCGGATCGACCCCGGGCATACTGGCAAAAGGTTCCCGTTCAGGGTCCAGCACAACGGTTACCCGACCGTCTCGCCACCGCTTGCAGGTCAAATGGGCTTCACCGGGCGCGATATAGACACGGTCAGGCAACAACACGTCGCCATTTTCAGCGACCTTGACCGGCATAGTCGTCATGCGGGCAAGCTGCATGGCGAAATAAGGCATGAAACTGGGCGGCAGGTGTTGGGTCAGGAGAATGGGGATGCCCAAACCAGCACCCAATCCATCGAAGAGCTGACCCAAAGCGTGAATACCACCGGTTGACGCGCCCACACCCAAACAAGCGACGTTGCTTCGCGCCGCAGGTTTACGCAACGCAACAGACGGAAACTCTTGTCCTGCATGCTGCCAGCTTGCCTGTGCGCCAAGTTTGAGCAGCCGTTCGATCAGCAAATCGGAAAACCGTCCACCAAAAGCGCTGCGACCGGGCTTTGACATGATGTCGCTGGCCCCCATCGCAAGCGCTTCGACCGCTGAAGCGCTGCCTTCATCGCAATTGGACGATAATATGATGACTCTGGCATGACCGCACAGTTTCAGAATGGCGGGCAGCGCCGCAAGACCGCTCTGCCCCGGCATTTCGATATCGAGCATGATGATGTCGACCTGGTGGCCTGACAGATAGGCAAGTGCATCGGCCGCATTGCTCAATTTTTCGCAGACTTCAAATCGTTCGTCCTTGGTGACAATACGCTCAAAGACGCTTCGTGCCACAGCGGAATCATCGACGATCAGCAGCCTTATCCGTCTACTGGACGGAAAATGGTCTAAAGGTAGTGCAGGGGGCATTGGTTCGGCCCCTTTTCAGATAACGCCAACGATCTGCAGCTTACTTTCCAGCGTGTCCCTGTCGAAGGGCTTCATGACATATTCGTCGGCGCCGGCCTCCACCGCAGCCTTGATATGACCAATTCCGTTTTCGGTCGTGCAGAAAATAATCTTCGGCCGGGCAGTCATCTTGAGGTGACCAAGCGCCTGCAAAAACTCCATTCCGCTCATCACCGGCATATTCCAATCGAGCAATACGACATCCGGCACCGACACTTCGCACTGGGAAAGAGCCTCGCGGCCATCGCAGGCCTCCGTCACGGACATCTGCAATGATTCCAATATATGCCGGGCGACCTTTCGGATCACTTTGGAATCATCAACCACAAGACAGTTTTTCATGAAGCAACCCTTTTTATGGTAATAGCTACCGTTTAAGGCATGTTCGTAAGGGAATGGTAAACATCATTTTAGGCCGCGAGCGGCTGCGTATGATTGATGAAACTTGCTAGGCCGATAAGTAAATGCGGCCCATGCTCATTTTCGACCATATGCTTGGCAAATGGCTTCCATGCCGGATCAAGTTGCCCGCGCAGGGGCAGTTTCCCATCTGGCACCGCCGCAATATCGCTGACAGAATCTACCATCATACCATAGCTATGACCGGCAATGTCCGTAATGATGGCATAAGATCCAGGTACAGCCTTCGCTGGACGACCCCAGACCAGTGCAGCAGTGTCAATGACCGTGAGGACCCTGCTGCGCAATGCCGATAATCCCGCCACATGTGCTGGAACACGGGGAATCGACGAAATTTCTGACAATTTGACGACTGCCTCGATCTCGTCGGTGCATATAGCAACACGCGTGCCACCAATCTGGGCAAAAAGATAAAGATTGGTCATCAGGCGGCCCTTTCCGTCTTGGCCGAAGGTGCTGATTTGGCGGATTCTATGGCAGCAATCAGCGCATCCCGGTCATAGCGATAAATTGATTGATCGTTGGGACCGAGCGGACTGGCCATATTGCGCAACCGGACGACGGGGCGATCCACTATCCCTTCGGCGGCGGTCGATTGTGCGAAACAAAGGACGATGTCCACTGCTTCCGCACTGCCGTCATCCGACATCACGACGTCATAACCAGCCTGCCGGATGAGCGGCGCCAATATTTCCTGCATCCAGGGGTCATCACCATCGGCGAGCAGACAACGCACCGGGCGAGTGCCGACCGCCACCTCCGGCACCGACGCGAACAATGCAAAGGGATCGATCAATTCATATTGCCGTCCGTCAATAACGGTAACGCCTGCAATAATGCCGTTGCGGCAGGAAATATCAGGTAATGGCGGCACCTGAACAATATCCATGATATTGGCGACCGGGTAGCACAGCTCCCTACTGTTATCGCGCAAGCGCAACGTGGTGATCGAAGCGCTATCCGAATCTTTAAGACCATGAATGACAGGTAATATCTTGCCATCGATATGAACGAACCATTGATCACCGGAATGACCGAAATGCTCAGGCTCAATGTCTTCGACACGCTCGACCATGCTCAAGCGGAGAAGTCTTTCCTCCCCGCTCCGTTCGGTAAACATCAGTGCGTTGATCAGTTCGACAGGCGCTTCAGATTCTGGCTGACCGGCATGATTGGCCATTTCGGCTCCGCTGTTTTCGGTTGGCAGCATCGCCGCGCCAGCAAGGCCACTCGTGTCGAGCAACAACATGGGCAGACCATTATCCGGCAAGGTCATGCCGGCATAAAAACCCGATGCCATTACCAGTGGAGAAGCCGGACGGATGACAAGCTCCTCATGATTATCGACCGCCTGCACGCCCAAAGCGAAAGGAACGCCCGATGATGAACGAATAACGATGATGGTCCGCTTGTTACCATCCACTACACGTTCGACACCAAGCACATCCTCCAGATCAATCATCGAATGGCGGATGTTGCGTATGGTCGCAATGCGCGCACCACCAACATCGTCAATCGACAAGGTTTGATTATTATCGTGCAGGATTTCCACCACCGTCGCGCGGGGAATGGCAAAATGCTGCTCCCCTGCCCGGATGATAAGGCCGGGAATGATTGTCAGGGTCAATGGCACCCGAAGCGTGAGGGCAAGTCCCTGTCCACGC
>JAENVZ010000071.1 GCA_016650315.1 Alphaproteobacteria bacterium
GTATGCCGATCTGGCCGAGCAGGGTGAAGACATGTTCGGAAATGCGGTTGTTGAGCACGCCCTTGCCGCTGATCGTACCCTTTTTCTGGGCGTTGAAGGCGGTCGCGTCATCCTTGAAATACTGGATCAGCGTGCCGGGTTCAGGTCCCTCGTAAAGGATTTTGGCTTTGCCTTCGTAGATTTGGCGACGACGGGCCATGACGGGGTGCCTACTCGTTGTTCGTGCAATAAAATAATATGCCCCGGCGACGCGAATCCAAGATGATCAGCGCGGGCCGGGGCTGCTTGATGCCGCCCATATACGAAACCGACTGGCGGTGCAACGAAGATGGGTGATGCCTCATCCCCCTCGCCAACCCCACACAGGGCTGCTATCCGGGCAAGCGATGAGTGAATTTTCAGACCCGTTCGACCAGATTGTCGACCACCCTTTCGATGCCGCGCTTTCAGAACGTTATCTGGTTTATGCGCTTTCCACGATCACCGCCCGGTCGCTGCCGGACTTGCGCGACGGGTTGAAGCCGGTGCATCGCCGCCTGCTTTGGGCGATGCGGTTGCTGAAACTGGACCCGGCGAGTGGGTACAAAAAATGCGCGCGCGTGGTGGGCGATGTCATCGGCAAATATCACCCGCATGGCGACCAGTCGGTCTATGATGCGATGGTCCGTTTGGCGCAGAGTTTCTCGCTGCGATACCCGCTGGTCGATGGGCAGGGGAATTTCGGCAATATCGATGGCGATAACGCGGCGGCTTATCGCTATACCGAGGCGCGGCTGACACAGGTGGCGATAGACCTGATGGCGGGCCTGGACGAAGGCACCGTAGATTTCCGTCCCACCTATAATGGCGAGGATGAAGAGCCGGAGATCATGCCGGGCCTTTTCCCCAACCTGTTGGCCAATGGGGCAAGCGGGATTGCCGTGGGCATGGCGACCAACATCCCCTCGCACAATGTTGCCGAGATTATCGACGCCGCGATGTTGCTGATTGAACAGCCTGAAGCGAGCCATGAGCAGGTTATGGAGCTGGTGCAGGGGCCTGATTTTGCGACCGGCGGCATCGTGGTGGACAGCGTGGCTACGATTCGGGATGCCTATGCGACCGGACGCGGATCGTTCCGGGTGCGCAGCCGCTGGCACAAAGAGGATGAAGGGCGCGGCACCTGGGTCGCTGTTGTCACCGAAATTCCCTATCAGGTGCAGAAGGGCAAATTGATCGAGCAGATCGCTCAGTTGATCAATGACAAGAAGCTGCCGATCCTGGCCGATATTCGGGACGAATCCGACGCTGAAATCCGTATTGTGCTGGAACCGCGCAGCCGCACGGTCGATCCTGACGTGCTGATGGACAGCCTGTTCCGCCTGACGGACCTTGAAAGCCGGGTGTCGCTCAATTTGAACGTGCTCGACGAACATCGCACGCCCCGCGTCATGGCGCTGAAGGACGTGCTGACCGACTGGTTGAGGCATCAGATCGAAGTGCTGGTCCGTCGCTCGCAGCATCGGCTGGACAAGATCGACGCGCGGATGGAATTGCTGGAGGGCTATATCATCGCCTTCCTGAATCTGGATCGGGTGATAGAGATTATTCGGACGCAGGATGAACCAAAGCCCATAATGATGGCGGAATTCCAGCTTAACGACCGGCAGGCGGAGGCCATTCTCAACATGCGCTTGCGGTCGTTGCGCAGGCTGGAGGAAATGGAACTGCGGCGTGAGCGCGACGATCTGGCGGCCGAGCGTGAGGGGTTGGTGAAGCTGATCGAAAGTCCGGGGCGGCAACGCACGCGGCTTAAAAAGGATCTGGCGACGCTTCGTGATCGCTATGGCCCGGAGACAGAGCTTGGCCGCCGCCGCACGACCGTCGAGGAAGCTGCTCCGGCGCGAGAAATTCCATTGGAAGCGATGATCGAGCGTGAGCCGGCCACTGTCATTATGTCGCAGCGCGGCTGGATCCGGGCGATGAAGGGACATGCTGATCTGTCACAAAAGGATCAGTTCAAGTTCAAGGACGGCGATGGCCCCGCTTTTGCCTTTCATACGCAGACGACCGACAAGATCCTGCTCGCCTGCAGCAATGGCCGTTTCTACACATTGGGCGCGGACAAGTTGCCGGGCGGACGCGGCTTTGGCGAGCCGGTGCGGCTGATGGTTGATCTGGAAAATGAATCGGACATCGTTGCGCTTCTGCCTTCCAGGCCGGGTGGAAAATTGCTGTTGGCTGCCGATAATGGCAGAGGTTTTCTGGCGGCCATGGACGATATTATCGCCGAAACTCGCAAAGGCAGGCAGGTTGTCAA
>JAENVZ010000072.1 GCA_016650315.1 Alphaproteobacteria bacterium
CCCGGATCATCTCGCCCCGGGCGCCGTCTTCGTCGGCAATCATCATGGTCGAAACGGAAAAACTCGCTCCACCCGCGACAAGTTGCACCGGATCGCCCTTTTTGACGAGAATGGACGCACCCTGCTGTGCCGCAGCGGGCGTTGCTCCAACACGCAATGGCACGCGAATCCGCCAGCCGATTGCATCGCACCGGACAGTGGCCGCGCCCATAGCCGGTCCTTCGATTGTCGGCGTATCGGGGCACGCAGCCAGTTTCAGCCGCCGGTCGATGGGAGCTGCCGGCCCGCCCGATTGCCCGATCCCGGCGCCCAGCCTTGCTGCCACCAGCGCATCAAGGCCGTTCAGGTCCTCAAAACGCTGCGCCATGGCAGGCGCGCTTCCAAGCGCCAGCAGCGTCAGACCCGCAGATATTGCTTTACGCACAAAATTCTCCTCGGCATTGCATTCCGGGACAAGAATGCAATTAATGTGCCAAGGATGTTCAATCCGTCGCTTTGCGTGCTTCCTCTTGCCAGATCAGGATATGCTGACCGCCGATCGCCTGTGCCTGTTCATCAAGGCCGCGGAGGCGCATCCGGTTATCGGGAAGCCCCGCTTCGCGCAGGCTGCGGCCAACAGCGGCAAGGCGGGCCGCAGCCAGTTCCCAACCATCGAAACGATGGCCGCCGACATCCTGACCCGCCGACGAAATATGAATAATATCTTTGTTTTTAATATGTTGGTTGCCAATTTTCTCCAGCAATGTTTGGCCGTGATCCGTTAGCATTGCTTCTCCCGGTTCAAACAAATCAGCAGCCAGCAGGTCCATCCGATGGCGCTCAGCCTGCCCCCCGAAATATTGGGAGACCTGCGAGACGACTTGGCCCGGCCCCTGTTCGCTCGTTTGCAACAGCACAAAAAAACCCAGCAGCAAAAGACACAGATCGGCAAAACTGATCGCCCATCGCGCGCGACGAACCGTGGTCATGCGGCCTGCCTGACGGCATTTTGACGCATTGGGGCGACGTCCTGTTGACGCGGTCGGGTCATTTCCTGACACGCAACGTCCATCATATGCCCCGTCAGTTCGCGCTGCCATGCGATCTCCATTTCGGAAAGCAGGGCAAGGCGCGCGGCAATGGGGCCGGCGACCATATTCGCCAGCACGACGCCATACAGCGTCGTCAGCAATGCCATCGCCATCGCAGGACCGATGGTGGCGGGGTCGTCCATAGCGGAGAACATGCGGATGAGGCCAAAGATCGTGCCTGCCATGCCAAGTGCAGGCGCGGCGTCGGCAATCGCAAGCCAGCTTTTAATGGCCGCATCATGCCGTTCTGCCCGACTGGCAAGTTCCTGTGCCGCCCAGCGCTGGAAATGTCCGGCACTGGGAGCATTGGCAAGTTCATCGACCGCTTGCCGCAGGAATCGCCCCGTGGTTTCCACCCGGTCGGCACAGGCAAGGCCCTTCAGATGGGTTACATGTTCGACCTGCCGCATTGCATGACGTGCCGCATCGCGGTCTGCACGCGGGTGCGCGCGAAAGAGCGGACGGAAGGCAACGGGGAGGCGAAAGAAATTTTCACGGCCCACCTGGAGCATGGCGATCAGCAGCGAACCGGCAAGGACCAGGGCAAAGGCAACGGGATTGAAAATATTCCCAAGGAAATCGAGCAATTCCGCCACTTTCCACTCCATCCGGCAAAAGACGGCAAGACATTGCCGCCGGGCGGCAAAAATTTGCCACCTGCTTTGCCGCCAACAACAAAACCCGCAGAAAAGCCTAGCCAAAGCCACTTTCCCGCTGGACCGCGTCAAATTGGCACAGCCTTTGCGTAAGGGAACTCGAGTGAGCTTTTCAAGCCGGTCGCATCGCCTTCACCCATCAGAACGGCAGCGGCGGTGGAACTTTTAGCGGAGGCCGTAATGGCGTTGGAAGACAGTCTGTTTGGAGTGCACGGAAAGGCGCTGGCGCTGCGTTCGCAACGCCTGAGCCTGCTCGCCTCCAACATCGCCAATGCAGCGACACCCCATTATAAAGCGCGCGACATCGACTTCGACAAGGCGCTTGCCGCTGCCACGCAAAAGGGCATCAGCGCCGATCAGGCCGCCAGCGGCGCGATGGGCTATCGCGTGCCCCTGCAATCCTCGCTGGATGGCAACACTGTCGAACTTTCGACCGAACAGACACTCTTTGCCGAAAACGCCGTGCAGTACCGCACCACGCTGGCCTTCCTGGAAGGCCGCATGGCGACGATCACGCGCGCGCTGAAGGGAGAATGATCGCGATGGCAAACCCCATGAACATTTTCGACATCGCCGGACGCGCCATGTCGGCACAGCTCGTGCGCCTGAATGCCACGGCATCCAACATGGCAAACGCCGGCACGATAACGGGCGACGAAAAAACCGCCTATCGCGCGATCAAGCCCGTGTTCCAGACCGTCACCGACGGCCCCGGCATCGCCACGGTCAAGGTTGACAAGGTCGTTCAGTCCGACACCGCGCCGGTCAAGCGTCATGACCCCGGCCATCCCCTTGCCGACGCCAATGGCGACGTGTGGGAAGCCGGTGTCGATAGCAGCGCCGAAATGGTCGAGATGATCGAAACCGCGCGCCAGTACCAGAATAATGTGCAGGTCCTCCAGACCGCCAAATCCCTGATGCTCGACACCATAAGGATGGGCAAATGACGACGATCACCAATGACTATGTTTCCACCCTGAGGTCGAACACATCGACCACGAAAACCAAGGGGTCGGACACCATGGATCAATCCAGTTTCCTCACGCTGATGACAGCGCAGCTCAAGATGCAGGACCCCTTTTCACCTATGGATAATACGCAGATGGTCGCGCAAATGGCGCAATTCTCTCAGGTTGCGGGCATTTCCGAAATGAATGCCTCGCTCTCCAACATCTCCAGTTCGATCGGCAGCCTATCCAGCAGTCTTTCGGGTTCGCGTATTTCCGACGCGGCCAACTGGATCGGCATGTCGATGCTGGTCAACAGCGACATCGCCACACCGGACCGCTACGGTGTCTATGGCGGCGAAGTCACGCTGGCCCAAGATACAGACGCGCTTTCGATCGACCTGACCGACGCCGACGGTTATGTCGTCAAAAGCTTCGACATCGGCGCGAAATCGGCAGGCGATACCGTCCCCTTTTACTGGGATGGCAAGGACGCCAATGGCAACTCCATCGATAGTCAGGCGCTGCAGGTGGTCGTAAACGGCGGCACAGCCGCTTCCATGTCAACATGGGCTGCAATCGCGGGCGTGCAATCCCCCGCCGATGCCAGCTCCGCCAAACTCATCACCGCCATCGGCCAATTTTCCCCTAGCGACGCCAAGCGGCTCAGCTGAACCTGTTTTCAAGAAGGAGTAGCATCATATGTCTTTCTATCTCTCGCTTTCCGGTCTCAAGGGCGCGCAGGCGGACTTGACGACCATTTCCAATAACGTTGCAAACGTCAGCTCCACCGCATTCAAGAAGAGCCGCGCCAATTTTGGTGATATTTTTGCCTCTGCACCCCTGCAGACGGCGGGCACTGTCGCTGGACAGGGCGTGCGTCTGACCGGCTTGGCACAGCAATTCACGCAAGGCACGCTGGAAACCACCGACAAGACGCTCGACCTCGCCATTACGGGCGAAGGCTTCTTCACCGTCAGCACGGCGCCGCCGACCAGCCAGATCGGCTATACCCGCAACGGCGCTTTTGGTCTGGACGAAAATCGCTTCGTCGTGGACACGACGGGCAGCCGCCTGCAGGGTCTGCCGGTTGATGCCAGTGGCGATGTCACAAGCACGGCGGCCAGCGACCTGATGGATCTGCAAGTGCCTACATCCTATACGAATGCGGGCGGTGATGTGATTGAACTGTCCAGCCTGGGCATTTCCCAGACAGGCTTGCTCACCGCCACCTTTGCCGATGGCACGACCCAGGCGCTGGGCAATGTCGCCATGGCAAGCTTTCCTAGCCAGGAAGGCCTGCGCCAAAGCGGCGACGCGCATTGGCAGGCCAATGCCGCCAGCGGCACCCCGCTATATGGCACCGGCGCTTCGGGCCTGTTCGGTTCGATCCAGTCGGGCGCGCTCGAACGCTCCAACGTCGATATCACCGAAGAATTGGTGGCGCTGATTTCCGCCCAGCGGAACTTTCAGGCCAATGCAAAGGCCATCGAATCCGCCAGCACGATGACGCAAGCCATCGTTAACCTGCGCACCTGATACGCCTGATTGAAGGAAGGGATTGACCGATGGACCGTCTGATCAACACATCGCTGACCGCCATGCGCGGCGCCATGGCGCGGCAGACGGCCATCGCCAATAACCTTGCCAACGCCAACACGACCGGTTTTCGCGCCGAAATCGCAAATGCCAGCACGACATGGCTGAACGGGCAAAGTCTGAACAGCCGGGCCATGCAGAGCGAACAGGTGATTTCTGCCAACATGAAGTCGGGATCGGTCACGCAGACCGGCAATCCGCTCGATGTGGCCATGAACGGCGACGCTTTGCTGACCGTGCAGGCCCCGGACGGAAGTGAAGCCTATACACGGCGAGGCGACCTGACGCTGAACGAGAGCGGACTGCTCACCACCGGCGACGGCAACCCCGTTCTGGGTGAAGGCGGCCCCATCACCCTGCCACCTGCCGACAACATTTCCATCGGCAAGGACGGCAGTATCTGGATCGTGCCGCAGGGCGGCGATCTCGCCCAACCGCAGCAGGTCGAAAAATTGAAGCTGGTTTCGGCCAAAGGATCGCAAATCTCCAAGGGCATAGATGGCCTTTTCCATGAGGTGAACGGCGGCGCGTTGCCGGAAGACCCCGATGCCAGCGTCACGTCGCAGGCGCTGGAAGGGTCGAACGTCAATCCAACCGATGCGCTGGTCCAGATGATCGACGCCAGCCGCGCCTGGGAAGCGCAGATCAAGATGATCACCACGGCCAAGGAACTCGATGATGGCGGCGCCAGCTTGATGCGCCTGCCCGATTGAATTTAGCAAAGGGAATTGATGCCATGACCAATGCCGCACTGCAGGTCGCCCGCACCGGGCTAGACGCGCAAAATACCAAGATGCAGGTCATCGCCAACAATCTGGCGAACGTGAACACCACCGGGTTCAAGAAGGACCGGGCCAATTTCGAAACGCTGGCCTATCAGCAGATCGTCGCTGCAGGCACACAGTCTGACTCGCAGAACCAATATGCGGTTGGCCTGTCGCTGGGTTCAGGCGTGCAGATGTCGGGTACGGCGCGGATCGACACGCAGGGGTCGATGACCACGACTGGCAACAGCTTGGATGTCGCCATCGAAGGCTCTGGCTATTTCCAGGTTTCCAGGCCCGATGGCTCCACCGGCTATACCCGCGCAGGCAATTTCAACCTGAGCAATGAAGGCGTTATCGTCACGGGCGACGGCCTTCCGGTTCAACCACAAATCCAGGTTCCCGAAGGCGCCACCAGCCTGACCATCGGCACCGATGGCACCGTATCGGCAACGCTGGCGGGCCAGGCCGAACCAACACAACTTGGCCAGATCGAAA
>JAENVZ010000073.1 GCA_016650315.1 Alphaproteobacteria bacterium
CGATGGAGGGAGCGCTGGCGGGTTTCCGTTCGATCGCGATGAGCCAGATCTATGCCCGCGAGGGGATGGGCGACAGCGTACCCTTCGCCTGTACTGAAGCATGGGGCGAAAAGGTTATCCGTCCGCTCCTTGACCTGCCGATGACCCCACGCACGCTGATAAACATCAATTTCCCCGCCATCGATCCGGCCAGTGTAAAGGGCGTAAAGGCGGTAAGGCAGGGCTTTCACGATTATGGCCGTTCATCCATCGTCGAAGGAACGGACCCGCGCGGCTATCGCTATTACTGGTTTGGCCTTGAAAGCACGGTCCATACGCCCGATCAGGGCACCGATCTGGAAGCCATCGTGGATGGTTACATTACCGTCACGCCGCTGCATCTGGACCTAACCCATTATGATAGCCTGAATATGGTTCGCGCAGCATTTGACGGTTAACCACAAACTGCTACACAGATTGGGGCTGACCATCATCCTTGGGGGGAAGGAATTTGACGCGGAAACGCATCCATAAAACGCGCCATGTGGCAGTGCTCGCCATGCTCGGCACCCTTGCGGCCTGCATCCCCGCAACCGTACCGCCAGCCGGTACGAGCAGGAGCCGGGCAACATCAGCGCCGCGCCTTCCCACGGATCTGGTCGCCCTGATCGAACGCGAGCCTATATGGAATACGCAGCAAGTCGTTCCCAACGCCCAGAATATCCCGGAAAGCACTTATGTGGTGCAGTCCGGCGACACGCTGCGCGGCATTGGCAACCGCACGGGCGCGGGATCCGAAATATTGGCCATGGCCAATGGCCTCCCGGCGCCATTCATCATTCATCCGGGGCAAAAATTGCGTGTCCCCGCTGGCCGCTACCACCTGGTTTCCGAAGGGGAAACTGGCATCGCCATTGCGCGTGCCTATGGCATTGCGTGGCGCGATATAGTGGGCCGCAACGGCCTGGAAGATCCCTTCATCCTGCGTCGCGGCCAGCGCTTGCTGCTTCCGTCCGAAACAGGACCGCGTGGCCAGACGCTGGAACAGCGCGCCGCGGCTTTCCGTATCGACATTGACGACATTCTGACCGGCGGCCAGCCTGCGCTGAAGGAAGGCGAGCGAACTGCAGCCGCATCAACTATGGCCAAACCCTTGCCCACAACGGCGGCCATCAGTGAACCATCCCGCTTTTCAGGGACCTTTGCCTGGCCATTGTCCGGCCCCGTCATTGCGCCCTTTGGCCCGGTTGCAAGCGGTCTGCGTAATGACGGACTGGACATTAAGGCGCCCAAGGGCACGCCGATCCACGCGGCGGCTGATGGCGTGGTTGCGTATGCAGGGGATGAGATCAAATTGTTCGGCGGCCTTGTCCTCATCAATCATGGCAGCGGCTGGGTCACCGCCTATGGCCATGCCGACACCCTCAATGTCGTGCGCGGGCAAAAGGTGACAAAGGGGCAGGTCATTGGTCTGTCAGGAACCAGCGGCTTTGTGTCCGAACCCAAACTACATTTCGAAATCCGCAAGGATAGAAAACCCGTCGATCCGCTATTGCATTTGCCCAAAGCATCGTGAGCAGCATCGTTGTCCGTTAGCCATTATTCCGCTGCTTGCGCATAATCGCCCTGCGGCAACTCACCTGCAAGCCCTTCGACCAGATCCATAATCACACGCTGGATGCAAGACAGGCCGAGTGTCGGCCATCGAAACGAGGCATCCAGGTAAAGCGAACGATCAATCTCGCACTGTATGGCGTGAATATTGTTGGCCGGGCTGCCGTGGCGTTCCAGCAGATAATTACCGGGATACGGGTGATTTTGCGCCGCAATCAACCCATGCGCCCGGGATATTTCGACGGCAAGGCCCGTAAGGCGCCCGCTCGCGCTACGTCCGAAACGGTCGCCCAATATGATGCGCGGCGATGGCGCGCCGTTCGCACCCAACAGCGGCGGCATACTGTGCATGTCCAGCAATATGGCATGACCAAACCGGTCACGCGCCATATGCAACGCATCGTGCAGCGCCGTATGATAGGGTCGGTGATATTCGGATATCCGCCGTTCCAGTTCATCCCAGCCTAACGGACCGTTCCACAAGTCGCCAAGAGCGGACAAACGGCGCGGTACCAGACCCAGGCCACCGCGCACCTTGGCGCTGGCCAACAAGGCGCGACGAGACGATGACTCCGCCATCATGGCTGCATCAATTTCATTTTCGGCACGATTAAGATCAATGACCGCTCGCGCCTGCCGCGCGACGAACACGTTTTGCCCGGCGGCGATCAGCTTGTGCACCAGAAGATCGGCCAAACGGTCCTCCAGCCGTTCCAACCCGTCCCGGTCAACACGGGCATGGCCCAAAACGCTGGCAGGATAGTGCCGTCCGGCATGAGGCACTGATATAATGATCGGGCTTTCGGGTAATTCCGGGCCATAGCGATAATATGCGGGGCAGGCATATGTGGGGGCTAGTGGCGCTGGAAATTGCACAATATCGTCCTTTTCGCCCATCACCCTCAAAAAATACCGCTTCGGCTGGAAAATATTAAGGCCTTGTCGCATATGGATACAAGCAATTCCATTGCCCCTGCGGCGATTGAAGCGCTTTGCGGAATAACCTGTCTGGAGTATATTGCAGGACGGCGACCGGGTTACCGGCCGGGAAGTATGAGAAAACAAGAAAATGGGGGCTTACGCGACATGTGGAGCGCCCTGTTGGTCGAGGCGATTGATGATCCGGATTTTGCTTGCCGAAGATGACGATGTGATGCGCCAATATCTGGCGCGAGCGCTCGAAAAGTCTGGATATGACGTCGTTTCCGTCGATCGCGGCACGGCGGCATTGCCATTGCTGGAAACAGAGAATTTCGACCTGTTGCTGACCGACATCGTCATGCCGGAAATGGACGGCATTGAACTCGCCCAGCATGTGGCG
The DNA here is from genome assembly GCA_016650315.1 of Alphaproteobacteria bacterium. Taxonomy (GTDB): domain Bacteria; phylum Pseudomonadota; class Alphaproteobacteria; order Sphingomonadales; family Sphingomonadaceae; genus Rhizorhapis. The sequence continues at coordinate 2,915 of JAENVZ010000073.1, forward strand.
GTCGTTGCCCCTTCCATGCGCGTCATGTTCATCACTGGTTTTGCCGCCGTGACGCTGAAGGCCGGAAAAGCCGTACCGCAGGCAAAGGTATTATCCAAGCCCTTCCACCTGCGCGATCTGGTGATGGAAGTGGACCGGATGTTCGGCGTCAACAGCGCAACCGGATTGAACTGAATTTCTTTTGGCAGGCGGGGTGATTACGGCTTGCGTGCCGGAAGAAGCCCCGCTAATGGCTGCCTTCCCGTGTGGGCGTGTAGCTCAGTGGTAGAGCACTGTGTTGACATCGCAGGGGTCGGCAGTTCAATCCTGCCCACGCCCACCATTTCCCCTTCAGTCGATGTCAACGCCGTTCATAAGGCTGTATCCCGGTGGCCAGCACGTTCTGGCTGAGGGCGATCCTGTCGCTGCTCCAGTCTGCCACGAAGGCGCTGCTGCGATCGATACCGGGTGCAAAGGCAGCACGGTTGCCACTGATGGACAGGCCTTTTGAACTGTTCTGTGTCCCCTCCGCCGCAATGGCGATGAAGGCGCTGTAATTGTCCTTGTCTTTTCCCTGCACCATCTGGTTGCCCGATATAACGCCGGTTGCGCCCGCTGGCAGGTCGATCATGTAATTGGTTTCGTGGCCGCCGGTATCATCGAAGCTGTTGTCGCGAATATCGGCGATAGCAGCGCGGGATTTCACATAGTGGCCGCCATCGCCGCTCTCAAAGCGTGAATATGTAATGCTAAGCTTGCCATAGGCGCCCACGTAAATGCTGTGCGCGCAGGCCATCCCCCGATCGCAACGGCCCAGATGTTGAAAGGTTGATCGGTCGATGCGGATTTCGCTGGATGGGTCGGCGGCGGTCAATATGCCCTGCTCGCTGTTCCGAAACAGGCTGTTCATCACATCCAGATTGCCCTGTTCCAACCTTATGCCAGCACCATTGGCATCGGGCACGTGCATGTTCTGAAAAGCGATACCATCCACCACTGCTCCGCGTCCGCGCAGCACCAGCGCAGCCTTCCCCTCACACGTCACGCCGTCAAAGATAACCCTGCCTGCCTGCTGCGCCCTGAAAACCACTCTTCCAGCCGTCTGCACCGCGCATTGCCGGTACGTGCCCGGCGCAATCATGATGGTGCCATCGCCATCACCAATAGCCTTTATCGCCTGATCTAGACGATCAAAGCTCTTGCCTGTTGTCTGAACGACAAAAGGCGATTGGCTGCGCTCTGCAAAGGCTGTGCTGGCCGCCGCGATACAGACCAGGATTACAATCGGGAACATCTTCATCACGGTCACGCATTTAAGCGGAAACCATGAAGGCGCGCTGAGGCATCATGGTTAACGGCCGCCTCAATCCAGATTGGGCCGCAACCAGCGTTCTGCGGTCTGAAGATCGACGCCGCGCCGACCCGTATATTCCTCCAACTGGTCCCGTCCGATTCGGGCAACGCCGAAATATTCGCTTTGCGGATGGCCAAAATAAAAGCCCGAAACTGCCGCAGTCGGCCACATGGCAAAACTTTCGGTCAGCGTGATACCCGTATTTTCCGTAGCATTCAGCATGGAAAACAGCAGTGGCTTCTGGCTGTGGTCCGGGCAGGCGGGATAGCCCGGTGCGGGGCGGATACCGCGATATTGCTCCCGAACCAGCGCCTCGTTCGTTAGCTGCTCGCCCTCAGCATAGCCCCACAGCGTCGTGCGGACATGCTGGTGCAGGCGTTCGGCAAAGGCTTCGGCCAGACGGTCTGCCAGCGCCTTGAGCAGAATATCGTTATAATCGTCATGCGCTGCCTTGAAGCGCGCAAGCTGGGTTTCGATGCCGTGGCCCGCCGTCACCGCAAAGCCGCCGATCCAGTCCCCCTCGGGCGCGATGAAATCGGCCAGGCACATATTGGCGCGCCCTTCCCGCTTTTTGATCTGCTGGCGCAGGAAGGGCATCCGAATTTCGCCCTTGTCCGTTTCGATCAGCACGTCGTCGCCTTCACGGCGACAAGGCCACAGGGCGGCAACACCGCTCGCGGTCAGCCATTTTTCAGCGATGATAGTGTCAAGCATCGCCTGCGCATCGTCAAACAGGCTCCGCGCGCTTTCGCCCACAATGGCATCATCGAGGATCGCCGGATAATTGCCCGCAAGCTCCCAGGCGCGAAAGAAAGGCGTCCAGTCGATATATTCGCGCAGGTCACTCAAGTCCCAATCGGGATAGATATGCAGACCCGGCCGTTTCGGCGCTGGCGGTTGAAGCGCCGGGTCGATGATGAAGGCATTGGCGCGCGCTTCTTCCAGCGAGGCCAGTTCGCTCTGTCCCTTGTTTGCACGCGACTGTCGAACGGCTTCATATTCTTCGGCGACTTTGACAACGAAGGGATCGCGCTGGGTGTCGCTGACCAGATTGGAAGC
>JAENVZ010000074.1 GCA_016650315.1 Alphaproteobacteria bacterium
CGTCACTTCGCCCTTGCCCTCGATGTTCGCCGGTCGGGTTTCCAGCCGCGCGACATGGCGCTGCTGCAACTGAAGCTCGGCTGAATCCTCGATCGTCACGATCCGCTCACCATGGTCGATATAGGCCGACATGGCGTTGAGCAGCGTCGTCTTGCCCGAACCCGTACCGCCCGAAATCAGGATGTTGCGCCGCGCCGCAACCACAGCTTGCAGCACCTGCGCCATTTGCGCGGGCACGCTGTGCAATTCGGTCAGGCGCGCCATGCTGATCGGCACCTTGGCGAATTTGCGAATGGACAGCAGCGCGCCATCGACGGCCAGCGGCGGAATGATCGCGTTGATGCGCGATCCGTCGGCCAGCCGCGCATCGACGAAGGGCGAGGATTCGTCGATCCGGCGCCCCACCGCCCCCACAATCTTCTGGATGATACGCAGCAAATGCCGTTCATCCTTGAACCGCACCGGCGTTTCCACCAACCGCCCGCCACGTTCGACAAAAACCTGATCGTGCGTGTTCACCAATATGTCGGTGATGCTGTGATCCTTGAGCAGCGGTTCAAGCGGGCCAAGACCCAGCAGCTCGTCCAGCACATCGGACACCAGCCGCTTGCGCTCATCATGGTTGAGCGCATGTTTTTGCAGCGCAAGCTGCTCATGCACGATCTCGCCCACCTCGGTCTCAACCTGCGGACGCGACATGGTTTCAAGCGCGGACAGGTTGATAACGTCAAGCAGCCGCTTGTGCAGCTCAACCTTCAGGTTGGTGTTGCGTTCCTCGGCCGCCTCATCAATGCTATTGGCCGCCCCGCCGTCAAGCGTGCTGATACGATCGGCATCCGATGCGAATTTCCTTAAGGAGCCGCTTTTGTTGATCTGCCACATGGATCAGTCTCCACCCTTCAATAATGCTTTGCAGCCATCAACGATGACGCCGAAATCCTTCGAAACCTTGCTCTTGTGCTTCAGGTCGTCGATCAGCACACCCTGATCGAGCGCGGCATTGACCAGCGGAAAATCGTTGGCGATGGTAAAGGCGATGGGATGGCCAATCGCATCCTGCGCCTCATCCAGCCCAATGGAGCGGAACAGCTTTTTTTCCACCCGGTTGGCGACAATCTGGATGTGGCTGCCGGCAATGCCCTGACTGTTCAACAGCGCCAGTTGCCGCCGTGCCTGACGCAGGCTGGGAATGGTCATTTCGACAACCAGCAGCACGACCTGCGACCGCGCCACCAGTGACAGCGACCAGTTGGTCCAGTTGCCCGGCAAATCCAGCCAGACCGTATCGAATTCCCGCGTGGCCAGGTCGATGATCCGATAAATCTGTTCGGAATTGACCGCCTCGATCGGCAAAATTTCGTCGGGCGCAGCCACCAGATGCAGGCCGCTGGGCGTTGCCATCGTGACCGATCGCAACAATTCGGCATCCACCCGGTTTCCCGCTTCCAGCAGGTCGGTGAGCGTCAATGGCGACGCCATGCCAAGGAAAGTCGTCGCGTTGCCAAATTGCAGGTCCAGGTCGAACAGGCACACCTGCTCGCCGGTCTCCCGCCCCAGCCGCGCCTCCATACTCGCCACCTGCGTCGCCAGCGTGGTCGCGCCAACACCGCCGACACTCTTGATGACCGAAACCAGCTTGCCCGATTTCACCTGCAATTCTGCGGCGTGAGCAATGCTTTCCTTTGTTTCGGTCAACACCGCCGTCAGGTCGTCAGCGACCAGCGGCAAGGCGATGACATCATCGATCCCGCTACGCAACAGCGCGCGGACCAATGGAATTTCCGCATCGCGTATCGCCGCGATCAGCGGCAGGTCGGGATAGTCCGCCCGCAACGTCGCCAGCCGCTTCATCGACGCCTCAAGCCCCGGCTCCACCTCCACCACGGCGGCCTTCGCCTTGACCAGCAGTTGCGTGGGCACCGGCGTCCCGGCCGAAAGCATGGTCAGCGCCACCGAAAATCCCGCCACATCACCAACAATCATGTCCGCGCCCTGAATCTCGGCCTCCGACAGGATCAGATGCACGCAATTTTCGCCCACATTCAGGATCCAGTCCCCCGCCGGTCCATCAGCTTTCATGACTATTCCCACGGCGTTGCATTCCTTCAGTTTGAAACATTGCCCGAACCATCTTCCAGCGTCAGTGCGGCGCTGAAACTGGGCAAGGTGATCGATGTGTTGAACAGGATGAGGGTGATGGGCTGGAACGTCATGTTCTGAATGCGCACTGTCACCAACGGCGACACGTCTGAACCATTGGGATCGCCGGCATAACCCAAACCCGAATAACCATATTCAACCGTGATATTGTTATCAGGCAGCTCTGGCAAGAATGCCTGCATCCGGTTCACGATATTGTCGAAGGCCGTATCATTGGCTGTACCCAGCGGCGGGCAGGTCGCCCCGCTATTGCATAAGCAGCTCGTTGTGCCACCGCTCGAAGAGCAAGTCGCACCGCCAAAGGAGGATTGCGGGATCGGATCGCCCTGCGGAATGCCGCCGCTCGTAGTAAAGCTATAGCTTGCGAGGCCCACTGGAATCATTTCCGTCGCAACCGCATAGCGCACGCCCATCTGGGTCGCCTTTTCCGCGCGGTTCCATGTCCACATCAGCCGACCAACATCCAGCATACCGACCAGAAATAAAAGCAGCAGCGGCAGGACAATCGCAAACTCCGCTGCTGAAGCGGCCCGGTTGTCGCGGCACAGAGTGGTGATGAAGGCTCTCATAGGCCCATGACCGCAGACTGGGACTCGGCGTCCAGCAGGAGCGAGCTACTGCTGAACCCAAGTTCGTTGAACAAGGAACTGTAAGGGACGGAGGCAGACACGGTAACGATCGGCACGTCAGTCATGCCCTTGTAAATGCCTGAATAGCCCGACGCAGTCGGTTCGCAGGTGATGGCCACCGTTATGGTCGCATTGTTTGTCCAGCCAGACAGGCGCGGTGACGTTCCCGCCAGGGAACCAGTTCGCACAAGATTCTTGATTTGTGTCTCGTTCGTCGCGACCCCTCCGCACGGCATGGTCGTAAAGCTCTGCCGACCAGCATAGCGTGCGCCATCACGCACCGCCTTCACCACGACATGTTCGCTCAGGAAATAATTGCCCAACTCGAACGAGCCGAACATCAATATGATCAGCAGCGGCGTCACCAGCGCCATTTCAGCAGCAGCGGTCGCTTTCCGACAGGCAAACAAGGCGAAAATCATGGGCGGGCGCATCGCGCTTACTCAATCAGATACGGCACATCGCGCCGTACTACCTGGCCAGCGGTGTTGCCCGCCATACCGCTGCTGGTTTCGCCGATCAGTTCAACATAGACATCGGTCGCCTCGGTCATAACTGTCGAACTTCGCGTCCGCCTGAACGAAGGCTCGACCAGGAACAGGTCAACCCATTTAAGCACGGGCACATCGGTTGCAGCGCCGTTGAGGTTCTCCGCCTCGCAATTGAGTATGGCTGCCGAAATCCTGCGCCGATCGACATTGGTTCCACCCGGCGTGATCCCCGGCGC
>JAENVZ010000075.1 GCA_016650315.1 Alphaproteobacteria bacterium
ATCGCAACGATGCGGCCGGGCAGTGTGATTGTTGACCTTGCGGTTGAACAGGGCGGCAATGTTGAAGGTGCGGTGGCTGGTGAGGTTGTCGTCAGGCATGGCGTCAAGATCGTTGGCCACCGGAATGTGCCCAGCCGTCTGGCCGCTGACACGTCCGCGCTTTATTCGCGCAACCTATTCAACTTTCTGTCCGCTTTCTGGGACGGGGAGAAGAAAGCGCCCGTCCTGCCCGACGATGATGAAATCGTGCTGGGTATCCGCCTGACGCAGGGCGGCAAGGTCGTGAACGCGAGGTTGCTCGCATAACCATATCGTTTCCATGCGCATCCCGGCGAAAGCCGGGATATAGGGTCAAGCAGACCCGCGCATGTGGCCTTGGACCCCGGCTTTCGCCGGGGTACGGGAAAGAGGGGTAATATTATGGACTTCATTTCCATCCTGTCGGTTTTCGTGCTGGCGTGTTTCGTCGGCTATTATGTGGTCTGGTCGGTGACGCCGGCCCTTCACACGCCGTTGATGGCCGTTACCAACGCCATTTCATCGGTCATTATCGTCGGCGCGCTGATTGCCAGTGCTGAAGCCAGCAGTGAAACGGCCAAATGGATGGGTCTGGTCGCGGTGGCCATGGCCAGCGTCAACATCTTCGGCGGCTTTGCCGTAACCGAACGCATGCTCGCCATGTACAAGAAGAAGGAGCGCTGAGATGCACGAAGTTGCAGGGGTTCCTTCCTGGGTCGCGCTCGCTTACCTGATTGCAGGCATATGTTTCATTCTGGCGTTGCGCGGGCTGTCCAGTCCCGCTTCGAGCCGGCGGGGCAATCGCCTTGGCATGGCGGGCATGGCGATTGCCGTGGGCACCACGCTTGTCACCCATGAAATCGCCAGCCTGGCCGAAATCCTCGCCGCCATTGCGGTCGGCGGCATCATCGGCTTTATCATTGCGCGCAAGATCGCGATGACGGCGATGCCGCAGCTTGTAGCGGCCTTCCACAGCCTGGTCGGCATGGCCGCCGTGCTGGTCGCGGCGGGCGCGTTCATGAGCCCGCAGGCCTTTGGCATTGCCGGACCCGACGGCATCATTCATCTGGTCAGCCGGGTTGAAATGGGTCTGGGCGCAGCGATTGGTGCGATCACCTTTTCGGGATCAGTCATCGCCTTCCTGAAACTCAATGGTAATATGTCGGGCGCGCCGATCATGCTGCCAGCGCGGCATGTCATCAACCTTGGTATGCTCGCGGGCATCATTGGCCTGACCGCCTATTTCCTGACGGATCAAAGCCCCTGGGTGTTCTGGACGGTAACAGCCTTGAGCTTCGCTATCGGTTTTCTGCTGATCATTCCGATTGGCGGGGCCGATATGCCGGTCGTTGTTTCGATGCTGAACAGCTATTCGGGCTGGGCCGCCGCAGCGATGGGCTTTACGCTGGGTAATAGCGCGATGATCATCACGGGCGCACTGGTCGGTTCGTCGGGTGCGATCCTGTCCTACATCATGTGCAAGGCGATGAACCGCAGTTTCATCAGCGTGATCGCGGGCGGTTTCGGATCGGATAGCGGAGGTGGTGCCGCCGCTGCCGCGACCGATCGTCCGTGGAAACGGGGGTCTGCCGAAGATGCCGCCTTCCTGATGAATCAGGCGGAGCAGGTTATCATCGTGCCGGGTTACGGCATGGCAGTGGCACAGGCGCAGCACGCTCTGCGCGAAATGGGTGACATGCTGAAAGAAGCGGGCGTCAAGGTGAAGTATGCGATCCATCCGGTCGCGGGCCGTATGCCAGGACATATGAATGTGCTGTTGGCTGAGGCCAGCGTTTCTTATGACGAGGTGTTCGAGCTGGAAGACATCAACAGCGAATTCTCCCAGACCGATGTTGCCTTTGTCATTGGCGCCAACGACGTCACGAACCCAGCGGCCAAGACCGACAAGACATCGCCTATTTACGGAATGCCGATTCTCGATGTTTCCAAAGCGAAGACCGTGTTGTTCGTAAAACGCTCCATGGGGGGCGTGGGCTATGC
>JAENVZ010000076.1 GCA_016650315.1 Alphaproteobacteria bacterium
TATAGCTGATCACCAGCGTCAATACGCCATATGAAGCTGGTCCCAGCGCTCGTGCCGCAACGCCAACGCTGACCAGTGCAATCAATGCCGACAGGAAATTACCTGATAGCAAATGCCCGATGTTGATTAATCGGACGTGCAATGCGGAATCGCGAGACGCTGACATCAGGTGACGGCCAAGCCTTGTCCGCTCGATGCCATAAAAATTCATAGTGGCGCACCATTTGTTTGCGGTGACATGCAGTCGCAGACGCATCCTTCAGTTACCGGGGAAACACGAAGGAGAGACTTGTCTGCTAGACCGGCTTTTATGTCGGCGGGTTGTGCAGGACAGGTGTCTTTCCTGCGCATGTTTGATTCTCAGGCAACACAGTCCACAAGGATCGAATGAACGCCATCATCGTTGAGAATGGTTTTGTCCTTGGGTTGTGCAGCCAGATGGGATTCAAGGCCATTCCTCACCGCCCAGATGGCGGCCTGTGTCCTGTTGGATACCCGCAATTTGCGCAGTATCGCCTTCACATGCACCTTGACCGTCGCTTCACTGATTTCAAGCCGCCGCGAAATGACCTTGTTTGCATATCCAAGGATCAGGGATCGCAATATTTCCACTTCACGGTCCGACAGATTAATGTCCGTGATGCTGGTCCGCCAGTCGCGCCGCTTGAAGGTGGCACCGCCATTGGCGAAGGCCCCGGCGAGCTGCGAGGGCATCACCTTTTCTCCCAATGACACCAGATGCAACGAACTGATCAGCGGTTCACAGGAAATTTCCTTGACAATATAGCCATCGACTCCTGAACGAAAAGCTTCGGTTACTTCTTCATATTTGAAGGCGTCGGCGAGCAAAACGATATAGGATTCAAGAAAACGTTGTCGTAATTCGCGGCAATGCTCCAGTCCAAAATTATCCGGTCCAGTATCGATAATAATGATGTGGCTGCCCGTAACCATCGGGTCCGTCGGCAGGTTGGAAATATGAGATGAATCATCAACGGAAGACAATATGTGAAAATGCTCTTCAATCAGGATGCGCCTCAAGCCTTCGCGCACAATTTCATTCCGGCCAAGTAATGATATATAGATGTCGTGAGTCACAGCTTCCCCCTGTATCTGGATAAGTAGCGTTGCGACGACCCGATTTGACTAATATCGCCTGCCAGTCGCTGAACGACTTTGCTGGATTCAATACACAGAAACCATTATGGACCGGGTTGCGATTGTTACCCGATAACTAGGGTTATATCATCTTTAACCTATTTTGACACGTTCAAAGGGCTTAACCACAAAGCGTGCCTCAATATGGCACAAAGCATTGGGCTGCCAGCAGTATATTATGTATTATCAATGTATTAATACATAGGCCATTCCGGCCAATAACATTATGAATACATCTAAAGATGTAAGTCTCCGGACTTTATTGTTCTGTGTTCCAGGGTAGAAATCATCTTTTGCTGATTGGAGTCGTTTTTCCAACAATCATGGAGATTCAACCAATCTGGCGGAGCAGGATAAATGCCTCTGCGGCATGGCGGGACACGGTGGCGCCACGCATCGTTGCCAGGGCCTCAATGGCCTTTACTGATCGTTCGTCCGGGAATGGCCTGACTTGTGAGGCGTAACAGCGGAAGGCCTGAATCTTGCGCGCGATATGAGCGGTGATGTCAACAAAGACATTGGGAATGAAGGCCGCTGTCACGCCAGGTGCGTACCAATTGGTCTCAGAGAGGGTTTCATAGGCATAGATGCGTTGAGGCGCATCTGGTCCACGCGGCCGGGCAGCAACCATCGCCGAGAGGAAACTCAATTGATGATCGAGATGGATGTCGCCGATAAAGGGCACGAACAGCGTGTCAGGTTTCAGTGTCGAGATGAGATCGCAGAAGGCTGCATTCATGTCGGCATGGGCGATCTGGTCAAGCCCGGCGGCAGGGAGTTTCAGGAAATGGGAACCAGTGACGCCCAGTTCGGCTTGAGCGGAATGTGCTTCCTCAACGCTTTTTTCTGCGGCCCCTGGAGCGAAGCGATCCGTTCCTGCACGTGTCACGATACAGACGTGTACTTGCGCTCCGCCATCGGTCAGGCGGCAAATGGTACCACCACAGCCCAACACTTCATCATCAGGATGTGGTGCAATGACGAGTGCCCGCTTTATTGCGTCAAGCATGTTCGCCCCTTTCCAAACCCAGTCGGGCGTGCATAGTTGGGATGCCGCCCCCGGCATAATCCCATTCAGTGACGCGCAGCGCGGTCCTGCAGCCGCACATAATGACAAAGCTGTTGGCGTCACGACCAATCACCTGACCGGGCAGAGCCAGGTGGTGTTCAGCCCCGGCCCATGGTTCTGCATGCCAGAGGATCACCTGTTTGTCCGCGATATGGCTGCGCGCACCTGGATAAGGCTTTCCTACTGCACGGATCAATCGGCAGATGTCGGCGGACGACTGTGTCCAGTCTATAATGCCGTCCTCTGGTCTGCGCCTCGCCGCCCAGGTTGCATAGCGCGCGTCTTGCGGCAGGCGCGGCGGAGCACTGGTTGTCAGCGAAGCAAGGGCACTGTCCATCATGCCTGCCAGCACAGCAACATGGCGAGCATAAAGGCTGGCGGCAGTTTCGTCGGAGCTGACATGAAAAAACACCTGCTTCAGTATAGGGCCGCTATCGGTACCTTCGTCGATCCAGAACAATGTGCCAGCCGTAATCGGTTCGTTGGCAAGAATTGTCCAGGGAATGACGCCGCGCCCCCTCATGCGAGGCAGAGGTGCGGGGTGATAGCCGATAACACGGTCACCCGTGGCCGCACGAAAATCGGCTCCGCAAATCTGTGACCAGCCAATGACGAACACATAATCGGCATCTGTCGCCCGGATGATGTCAATCGTTTCGGGCCGGTTGATATTGCTCGTCATCAGAAACTCCGCCCCGGCGGCGCGGGCGGGGCCGGACAAAGCCACAAAGTCGCTGTGTCGCGCTTCAAGGTCGCGGGGAAGGCTGATCACCAGCGGCAGCGTCCAGCCGGATGTCCGAGCAATGGCCTCCAGCGCGACCAGGCTGCTTTCAACTGCGCCTATGACGATGGCACGCATAGGCCTTCTCCAAACTGGTTGGGTCAATCCGCTCGCCCGCGATCATGACGCCCAGCGTGCGAAACAAAATGGTCAGGTCGATGGCGAGGCTGCGCTGGTCCACATACCACAGGTCGAGCGCCAGCTTGTCGGCCGGGGTAAGCAGGCTATTACCGTTGACTTGCGCCCAACCGGTCAGGCCGGGTCGCAGTTTGCCACGCTTGACGCCTTCCCCAGCCATGGCTGCGACGGTTTCGGGCAGTAGCGGGCGGGGACCGATAAATGCCATGTCGCCCCTTATGATGTTCCACAGTTCAGGTAGTTCGTCGAGGCGTGAACGACGTAGCAGCCGACCAATGGCCGTAACTCGCCTGCTGTCGGGAAGAAGTTTCCCTGCGGCATCGCGTGTATCACGCATCGAACGAAATTTGACGAGCGTAAATGAAACGCCCCCCAGGCCCGCGCGGCGCTGGCGAAAAAATACGGGCCTGCCCATTGCTGTTGCAATCGCAAGGGCGAAGAACAGAAACAGCGGTGCGAACAGCAAAAATGCCACGGTGGCCAGAAGCATGTTTATCACGCGCCGCATCGGTCAAAACCGCCCGGTCGAAGCGACGCTGCGTGGCGCACGCAGCGTCTGTGCGGGCGCTGGTTGATGATGCGCCGGACCGATCTGCATGCAGTCGAGCAACAAGGCATTGACCTTTTCCACGTCATAATGCGTTACGGCTGTCTGGCGCGCGCGAACGCCCATGACAGGTGCCAGAGCCGGATCAACGAGGAACCGTTCCATCGTGCTCGCCAGTGCGCCAGAATTGCATGGCGGAACCAGAAAACCATTATACCCTTCGATGACCGGTTCGCGGCAGCCGGGCATGTCTGTAGTAATGATCGGGCGACCAGTCGCCAGCGCTTCCAGCAGCGTGCGGGGCAACCCCTCGCGATAATAGGATGGCAGGACGAATATGTGGGACATAGCCAGGAAAGGACGGACGTCGCGGGTTTCCTCATGATATTCGACGATGCCTTCGCGTGCCCATCCATTGACCTGCGCCGGGGTGAAGCCTGTGGGATTGTCCGTATCCATTCGTCCAAGCAGGCGGAAACGCGCGTCGGGATAGCGTCGTTTCAGTTCCCGGGCCGCATTGACATATTCCATCACGCCCTTATCACGCATCAGCCGGGCAATCATCAGAAAGCAGGGCGGACCATCGGGCATGGGCTGGTGCGCAAAATAGTCGATGTCGACGCCCGACCCCGGCACCTGGACGACATGATGGTCATGGCCGATAATGCCTTGCCGGATCATTTCATTTCGATCGTCACTGTTGAAGACGAAAATCGCATTGGCCCGTCGTACGCCCGCACGATAGAGTCTGCGGACAATAGCGCGCAATAGAGGGCGATGTTCCGCCTCCGGGCTGAACACATAACCAAGGCCGCTCATCAGTGCATGGAAACCCATTACGCTACAGAGGCGGGCGGCAAGTCCACCATAGATGATCGGCTTTTGCGTATAGGCGAGCACGACATCGGGTCGTTCCTGGCGGATAAGTCGGACATAGGCCCATAACGTGCGCAGATCGCCGAAAGGGTTGGCACTGGTGCGACCCATGGGGGTACGGCGAAAGCTGATGCCCATGGCGGCAAGGGCGGCCTGCACCTCCATATCTTCGTCCGGCGCGCACGCGATCACCTCATGTCCGGCGCTGGACATTGCACATAGCAGGCGGCCACGGAAATTGATGAGCGAAAATGCCAGACTTGAAAGGATCACTATCTTCATTGCGGCCAGGCTCCCTATGGCCGTGACAGGCCGTCCCTGTGTCCTGAAGTCTAGTCCGCACAGTCGGTGGCGGCATTGGCGCATAAGGGCACTATACTTTGTGGTAGTCCGGCCTGTCCGACCGGAGCGTGGGGACGGAATGGACGGTCCCGCGATCCGACATTTCCTGACCCTAGACATCATCCATCACTTCGGTTTGACCAAGAATCGCTTCAAGCGATGCTCAAACGGTCAGTTGGAATAGCCATGCGAGCCGAAACGGGGCTTCGGTATAGTGGCTGTTTGGGCAAGTCACGCCCTCCCTCCATTGTCGTAAACATTCTGTGAATCAACCTATTGTGGTGCGTCGGCGCAAAACGGCAATTCAATCTGGCGAGTGGGCCCAGGGAGGAATATATGCTCCAACGGACAGAGAAAGCGGCCCGAAAAGTCGCTTTCATGCGCCTTGTACGGTTTACCGGCATCATCTCGCTTGATGCAGGAGCGGTTGCGCTTTCCTTTTTCCTGGCCTTTGAGCTTCGTCTGCAGGGCGCATTGCCTCCAGCACTGGAAGAGGCGCTCCCGGTTGCACTGCCGACAGTCATTATATTGTCAGTGATCGCCTTCTATGTGACCGGACTGTATCACCGTGCCTGGCGCTATGTGTCCATTGGCGACCTGTTTTTTCTGACTGAGGCTGCGACGTTGGCGGTTGCCATGTCGTTCGGTACGCTTTTGCTGATAGACGGGGCGCCCTGGCTTCCCGCGTCTATACCCATCATCCAGTGGTTCGTGCTGATCGTGCTGCTGGGCGGGATGCGCGTCGTCCGTCGCGTGGCGCGGGAAGCAAAAACACGGTTCTCCAAGCAGGGCAATATATTACCCGTCCGCCAAGCAACACGCGACGGGGTTCGCAGCGCGCTACTGCTCGGCGATCCCGACTGGGCGAATATGCTGATCAGCGCGTTGCAGCGGGATGCGACTGCCGACATGAACATAATGGGTATCATGACCCATGATGGGCGTGACGCCAATCTGCGGCTGCGTGGCGTGCCGATGCTCGGTTCGCCCGAAGTGCTAAAAGATATTGTCGATATGCTCGACCAGCAGGGACGCCGTCCTAACTGCCTGATCGTCAATCAGAATGACCCTATGCTCATCGGGCCGCAAATGGTGAAGCTGGTCAACAAGGCGGAGCAACTTGGACTGGACGTGGCGCGCGCGCCCGATCCTGCCGGGCTTCAACATCAGCGAAAGGGTAAGATCGACCTTCAGTTCCTGAATTTAACCGACCTTCTCGACCGGCAGGAGCTGAAGCTGGACAAAACTATCGTTCGGGAAACCGTCAGCGGTTGCCGTATCATGGTGACAGGCGCGGGCGGCACGATTGGCAGCGAACTGGTTCGACAGCTTGCCGCCTTTGGGCCTGATGAAATTGTTTTGATCGATCATGCCGAATATAATCTTTATGCCATCGACATGGAAATGCGGGAGAAATTCCCTGGTATTTCGATCATTCCCGAGCTTTGCTGTATTCGCCAGCGCGACCCGATCATGCAGTTGTTCGCGCAGCACCGGCCCGAACTGGTTTTCCATGCTGCAGCGCTCAAGCATGTACCGCTGGTGGAGGGCAACCCCTGTGCCGGGGTTCAGACCAATGTGCTTGGCACCCGCAATGTTGCCGATGCGGTGCGGAAATACGGTGCGCGCGCCATGGTTCAGGTGTCAACCGACAAGGCGGTCAATCCCGTTGGCATGATGGGCACGACCAAACGGCTGGGCGAACTCTATGCCCAGGCGCTCGACCTTGAAGGTGCGGGCGATGCCGGGAGCGCGCGTTTCATGACGGTCCGTTTTGGCAATGTGCTCGGGTCGAGTGGATCGCTGATCCCGCTCTTCCAGCGGCAATTGAGCCGTCACGGGCCTCTCACTGTCACCCACCCTGACATTGAGCGCTATTTCATGACCGTGCAGGAAGCCGTGCAGCTTATCCTGCAAAGCAGTACGCATGCCTTGCGCGGCGATGTCGATCATGGGCGCATTTTCGTTCTGGACATGGGCAAGCCGATCAAGATCATGGACATCGCCAAACGGATGATCCGGCTGGCCGGGTTGGAACCTGAGGTCGATGTCGAAATCAGGATCGTTGGCCTGCGTCCGGGCGAAAAACTTTATGAAGAGCTGTTCGACCAGAGCGAGGAACAGCTACCTTCCGCACTACCCGGCATTTTCGAAGCGCGGTCCAATCCGGTGCCGCTTGCCACATTGAACGAAATGTTCAACCGGCTCGATGCCCTTGCACAGGCAGGTAATGACGAAGCGTTATGTTCATTGTCACGCGCCATTCTGGATCAGGTGAACGATCAGGTCATTGGACAACTGGACGAACCGGTTCACATGGCGACGATTTCAGCAATCAAACATACTTCCCAATCCAGACCGGCTTCGTCGGGCCATTTTCAGGGCGCGGTGTAATGTATGCCGACAAATCAATGACCAAGGGAGAGACCGGGGAGGTCCGGTCCCGCTGGCCACGATATGAAGAAGATGAAATCGCAGCCGTCACTGACGTGCTGCGCAGTGGGCGGGTCAATGCGCTGGTCCATGGCGATCGCTGCCGCGCGTTCGAGGCGGCTTTCGCTGATTTTTGCGGCGTGCCCCATGCCATAGCGCTGGCCAATGGCACACTGGCGCTGGAACTGGCATTGCGGGCGCTGGGCATTGGGCCGGGGGATGAGGTCATTGTGCCAGCGCGCAGCTTTTTCGCATCGGCAAGCTGTGTTGTCGCAGTGGGCGCAACGCCCGTCTTTGCTGACGTCGATCCTGTCAGTCAGGCTATTGCGCCCGACTCCGTCCGGGCCATGCTTACGCCGCACACGCGGGCCGTACTGTGTGTTCATCTGGCGGGATGGCCCTGCGAGATGGATGCGCTGATGGAGATTTGCGAGCGACACAGCCTCTTTCTGATCGAGGATTGCGCACAGGCACATGGGGCACTGTATCGGGGACGCATGGCAGGGTCTTTC
Organism: Alphaproteobacteria bacterium; assembly: GCA_016650315.1. Lineage (GTDB taxonomy): Bacteria > Pseudomonadota > Alphaproteobacteria > Sphingomonadales > Sphingomonadaceae > Rhizorhapis. The sequence goes on from JAENVZ010000076.1 coordinate 7,857, forward strand.
GGCGATGCCGCCGCTTTTTCCTTCTGCACCGACAAGATCATGTCGACCGGCGGGGAAGGCGGCATGTTGCTGTTACGCAATCAGGCCGTCTGGGAAAGGGCATGGTCGTGGAAAGATCATGGCAAGAATCCGCACAAGCTGATCAATCCACCACCCGGCAACAGCTTCCGTTGGATTCATGATGGCTTTGGCAGCAATTACCGCATGACGGAGATGCAGGCAGCGATCGGTCTCGTACAGCTTGAAAAATTGTCCGGCTGGCTGGCGCGGCGGCGGCGCAATGCGAGTTTGCTTGATACCCTGCTTTCAGGAGAAGCAATGGTGCGGCTGGCCGTACCACCTGATCATATTGGCCATGCCCGCTACAAATATTATGCCTTCATCGAACCACACCACCTGCCCCCGGGTCGCAACCGTGATGATATGATCGCTGAAATGGCGACATTGGGTTTACCGTGCGCCAGCGGCTCCTGTCCTGAAATCTATCGTGAGGATGCATTCAGCAACTCGCCCGCCCGTCCGGCCCAACCAATGCCAACCGCGAAGGCGTTGGGCGAGAGCAGTCTGATGCTTCCGGTCGATCACACGCTTGGTGATGAAGATATGCGCCGACTGGGCGGTGCGCTACGATCCATATTTTCAAACTGGAGCCAACAGGTACGGGCGGCATGAGCGAAGAGGCAACCCTTCCCCATTTTATCATCTTGGGCGCGGTCAAGGCAGCGACGACCTGGCTCAGCTACCAATTGCAGCATAATCCCGCAGTCTTTCTGCCGGACCCGGAGCCCCATTTCTTCAGTAGCGAATATGATCGCGGTTTTGACTGGTATTGCAAGTTCTTCCGCGATGCTGCACCCGGCCAGTTGCCGGGTGAAAAATCGGCGGATTACCTTGCGCATCCCGATGCGGCCCGGCGCGTCGCGGAGGCAGTTCCCGACATCCCCCTTGTCGTGCAACTGCGTAATCCCGTCGACCGGGCCTATTCCGACTATCGCATGTTGTATCGCCGCGGCACCATCACGGGCAAGCCGGAGGACTACCTTATTCGTTCGACGACCCGCCTTCCGCGCTTCCTGGATGATGGCCTTTATTACCAACATCTACAGCGCTGGTTCGATCATTTTCCGCGCGAGCAGATCAAGATTCTGCTTTATGAGGATGTGCGCGAAAGACCCCCCTGGGTCATGGAACAGGTCTGCGATCATATCGGTGTACCGTTCCATTTCGCGCAGGAACTGGAACATGAACGGATAAATGACGGATCGGCGCATCTGTTGCCGCTGCCCGTGCGCAAACTGTTTGGCCCACTGAAGGGCGCGATCAAACCCTTGCGCGGTTATGCATTGTTCGAGGCGGCGCGCCGCACCATTGCGCAGCCCGTTCGCTATCCGCCGCTTTCACCATCGACGCGTGCCTATTTGGAAGAATTCTACGCAACTGACATCGAACGTCTTGCCTCGCTGATTGGGAGGGATCTGCGGCACTGGCTTCCGGCGGCCCGGCGGGCGGCATGATGGAGGGTATATCCAGAGCAGAAGCCATGCACATCTGTTCGATCATAACGTCCTTTGCGGCGGGTGGGGCGGAGGTTCTGGCCACCAATCTGACCGGAGCCTTTGTGAATGCCGGGCATCGTTCGACCATCATTGCCCTGTGCGATGCAGCCGCGGTGGGCAATTCCGAAGAGTATGAGCAGGCGCTCAAGCAGACCATCAGGCGAGGCGGTGGCGATGTCCGTTCTCTGGCTTTGGTCAACCGGCGCAACTTGTGGACGGGCGCAATAGCCATGCGCAGGGCCATTTGGGACATTGACCCTGATATTATCCATGTCCATACGCCGCAGGCACTACTGATGTTATTGCTCGCTGGCGTGCGGCGGCCCACTGTCTATACGCACCATAATATCCGGTGCAATTTTCCCCTTTGGCTATTTCACGTCTTTGACCGGGTCGTCGATCGCTATATCGCGATCGGCGAGGCTTGCCGCAATTTGCTTGAGAGCGTTGTCCGCAAGCCCCTTATCCTTATTCGCAACGGTGTTCCCGAGACCTTTTCAATAGCCGCGCCACGCATGAAGCTTGCTCGCA
>JAENVZ010000077.1 GCA_016650315.1 Alphaproteobacteria bacterium
GGCGGTGGGAAGCGCGGGCTGAAATATCCTCGTCATTCCCGCGCAGGCGGGAATCCATCTCCTGAACGATCCGCTTGGGGTGACGCCGGGAGATGGGTTCCCGCATGCGCGGGAACGACGGGTTCAAATGTGGTGCCGTTGGCTAGATGGGCGTCGAGGACTTCGACAATCTGCTGTCCTGCCTCCGTATTGTAACGGACTATCGCACATTAATTACGTTGCTATTCCGAATGTTACACATTCGTCCCGATGAAGCCCAAATATGAACGCCAATGATCAAAATGACATCATTTTTATCGACATTGCTTTCAAGCAAGCGATCGGTTTCCACATTGACCCGAGTTATGAGCTTATCATCTTGTAGAAGGCATGAAACTGGTTGTGTCTTATCTATGTCGGCTGGCAAAAAGGGATCGGATGGATTGGGCGGCTGCAGGCTATCGAAAAGTGTTTTGAGGCGATTGTCGATGTCACCCCCTCCCATCGCAATTGCTCCCGGACTGCCCGGCCTCAACATCAGTATGTCAAGTTCTGCAACTGTAAAAATCATTTCAGATGCAATTGGAAAATAAGTAACGCCATTCCTTGTCAAGCCAAGGTAACAATCATTTGGCTTGTAATGAAGATCACGAAGTCGTGTTGACTGAACAAGCGGTTCTTGAGACCAAAGCAGATCAAGTTGTTTCGCAAATGTACGTCGAAGCGACCATTTTTGGTTAGGACGTCCATTAGATGCCAGACCACCTCGATAATATAGCCTAAATCTCAAGCCCTCGCGCCCTCAACCAGACCGCTGTCATTGTACCGCAACGCTTTGAGCACCGTCGCCACAATGCCGTCTGCATCCAGCCCGGCATCAGCATATTGCTTTTCCGGCTTGTCATGTTCCTGGAAAACATCGGGCAGGCGTAGGGTGCGCAGTTTCAGGCCTGCGTCGATCAGGCCAGTGTCGCTCGCCATCGTCAGGACATGCGCGCCCAGGCCCCCAATGCTGCCTTCCTCAACCGTCACCGCGACTTCATGGCTGGTGAGCAGCTTGCGAATCAGCGCCTCGTCCAGCGGCTTGGCGAAGCGCAGGTCGGCGACAGTCGCGGACAGGCCCTTGGCGTCCAGTATCTCGGCGGCCTTCAGCGCTTCTTCCAACCGGGTGCCGAGGGAGAGGATCGCAACTTTCTTGCCTTCCCGCACGATGCGTCCTTTGCCGATGGGCAAAGCTTGCGGAACAGCGGGCAAGGCAACGCCCGTGCCCGCCCCGCGCGGATAGCGGACTGCAATGGGGCCGGCGTCATGGAGCGCGCAGGTGTGGACCATGTGCACCAGTTCGGCTTCGTCGCTTGCTGCCATCACCACCATATTGGGCAAGGTGGCGAGGTACGTGACATCGAAACTGCCCGCATGGGTGCTGCCGTCCGCCCCCACCAGCCCCGCCCGGTCGATGGCAAAGCGGACGGGCAGGTTCTGGATTGCAACATCGTGCACCACCTGATCATAGGCACGCTGCAGAAAGGTTGAATAAATCGCGCAGAATGGCCGCATCCCCTGCGCCGCCAAGCCAGCCGCGAAGGTGACGGCGTGCTGTTCAGCAATGCCGACGTCGAATGTGCGATCGGGAAAGGCGGCCTGGAATTTATCCAGACCAGTGCCCGACGGCATGGCCGCCGTGATCGCGCAAATCTTTTCGTCGCGCTCCGCTTCGGCCATCAGCGCCTTGGCAAAGACATTGGTATAACTGGGCGGGCCGGGAGGGGATTGGGCCTGTTCGCCACTGACGACGTCGAATTTCTGCACGCCGTGATATTTGTCATCGGCGGCTTCGGCGGGGGCATAGCCCTTGCCCTTTTGCGTGACGACATGGATCAGGCACGGACCCTCCGCTGCATCGCGCACATTTTCAAGCACCGGGATAAGGTGATCCAGATTATGGCCATCGACCGGCCCGACATAATAAAAGCCCAGTTCCTCGAACAAGGTGCCGCCGGTCGCCATCCCCCGGGCAAATTCATCGGTCTTGCGCGCCGCGATGTGCAGCGATTTGGGTAGCTTGCGCGCCAGCCGCCGCAATATATCGCGCACCGACAGGAATTCCCGGCTCGACACGATGCGCGCCAGATAAGCGGACAGGCCGCCCACCGGCGGGGCAATCGACATGTCATTGTCGTTCAGGATGACAATCAGGCGATTGCCTGCTGCTTCTACATTGTTCATCGCCTCATAGGCCATGCCCGCCGACATCGCACCGTCACCGATGACGGCAATGGCCTTGCCCGGCTTGTCCGACATCTTGTTGGCGATGGCAAAGCCCAACGCCGCACTAATCGAGGTTGAGCTGTGCGCCGCACCGAAAGGATCATATTCGCTTTCGGACCGCTTGGTGAAACCGGACAGCCCGCCGCCCTGACGCAACGTGCGGATGCGGTCGCGCCTGCCGGTCAGGATCTTGTGCGGATAGCATTGATGCCCGACGTCCCAGATGAGGCGGTCTTCGGGCGTGTTGAAAACATAATGAATGGCGGTGGTCAGTTCGACAACACCAAGGCCCGAACCCAGATGCCCGCCCGTAACCCCGACGGCGGAAATCACTTCCTGCCGCAATTCGTCGGCAAGCTGACGCAACTGATGCGGCTGCAACATGCGCAGGTCACCGGGCGTCGTGACCCGATCAAGCAGTGGGGTATCTGGCGTTTGGGGCATATAGGGCCTTCCTCCCGGACATGTATCTATTTTTGAGGCTGGTGTCGAACGGGCTGGGAAATAATGGCGGCAAACAGAGCGGTCACGCGCATTTGACGCAATGACCCAGCACTTCCATGACGGGCCGTTCGGGAACAAAACCATGGTCCCGTGCGACTTTCCGCACGCCTTGGGACAGCGTGTCATCGTCGATATGCGTTGCCTCTCCACAGGTTTCGCAAACCAGGAAGATGCAGTCATGGACACAGCCGGGATGCGCATTGACGATATAGGCGTTCGCGCTTTCCACCCGCATGGCCAGGTTATTGTTCACGAACACATCCAGGATGCGATAGACGCTGTTGGGTGCGACGCGCTTTCCGCGTTTTTGGGACACCAGATCGGCAATGTCATAAGCCGACGCGGGCTTTTCAAAGCCTGCAAGCACATCGAAGATTGCAGAACGCATGTCGGTCCACTGCTCGCCCTGCTTTTCGAGCATATGCTTTGCTTCGTCCGCAAGCGAATCGCCGGTCGGTTCCAGATGCTGATGGTGTTGGCCCATCTGGTCTAAATATTGCGCCTGCCCCCCAAGGGCAAGGGCTGACTAAACTTCTGCCTGACGCGAGGCGCGATAATTCAGGTTGTGACCCAGCGCCAGAATGGCAACGCCCACCATGGTAAGAAGTATTTCCGTTCCGCCATGCGGCAGAGCCAGCGCGACCGTCATGAGACCCAGACCCAGTGTCCCGACCGCCGCAGGCAAGCGGAAACCATGGACAAATGCACCGTGGCCCAGGGCGATGGCGCCCAGCAGAATCGCAATGGCCAACCCGCCCTCATGGATCATCGGGGACAGAAAGATGCTGCCCGCCGATGCAATCAAGGCCACGAAAATCGCGGTGCCAAGGCAGTGTGCAAGACAGAGGCCCGACAAACCCATCGCCATCCGGTCAATCTTTCCATCCTTCAACAATGCTCGTAACAACGGCGTGCCTTTCATCATGGTGACTCGCCTTAAGCACATTTGCATTCGAGATACAATATATCATTCACAGCATTTGCAAGCTTGAAAGCCTTATCCCGAAGGTGCAAATGCGGGTCGCATGATCCTGTCCCGCCCATCCGCACCTTCGCCGCATCCACGCCAAATCGCGAACTGGCTGTTGTGTATTGCTTCGCTGGTATTCCTGATGGTCGTAGTCGGCGGCATCACACGCCTGACCGAATCGGGATTGTCGATCACGCAGTGGAACCCGGTATCAGGCACGATACCGCCACTGAGCCACGGTGACTGGCTAAAGGAATTCACGCTCTATCAGGGCACGACGGAATATCAGACTGTCAATCGCCACATGACATTGTCTGAATTCAAGTTCATTTTCTTCTGGGAATATTTCCACCGGCTGATCGGTCGCTTCATCGGCGTCGCTTTCGCCCTCCCCTTCATCTGGTTCGCATGGAAGCGTGCCGTTCCGCCCGGTTATGGCTGGCGACTGGCCGCGCTGCTCGCCCTGGGTGGGTTGCAGGGGGCGATCGGCTGGTGGATGGTGGTGTCCGGCCTCGTCAACCGGGTCGATGTCAGCCATATCCGGCTAGCGGTGCACCTGCTCAATGCATTGTTTATCATGGGCGGCCTGATCTGGACGGCATGGGACTTGCGGGCGCTGGCGCATGATCCTGCTGCACGCCCCGCGCGGGTTGGCGGCTTGGCCATTTTCGCATTGCTGATGCTGACTGCGCAGCTTTGCCTTGGAGCCTTCACTGCCGGATTGCGTGCGGGTTATGCCTTCGATTCGTGGCCGCTGATGGGCGACCGGCTATTTCCGCAAGGCGTGGCGATGCTGGAACCGCTATGGCGCAACATCATCGATAATCCCGTCGTGGTGCAGTTCGTCCACCGCTGGTTCGCCTGGGTCGTGGCTGGAACGCTGGTCCTGTTGGCTCTGCGCGCACAACGGGCCGGATCGAAAGGCCCTGCTCATATGGTCATGACGCTGGTTGTCCTCCAGATCGCCCTTGGCATTTCGACTTTGCTGTCGGGCGTGGCCCTCTGGATCGCGGTGGCGCATCAGGCGGTCGGGGCGCTGCTCGTCGCGGCAACGGTTATATGCTGTCATCGGCTGGGCAGGCGTGAGGGATGAGCAAACTTGTCCTGATCTACACGCTATTCGGCGACGCCAATGAAGCGCGTAAAACAAGCACTCTGCTGGTAACCGAAAAAATGGCTGCCTGCGCCAATATGCTTGCCCCCTGCACGTCCCTGTATGAATGGCAGGGAAAGATGCGGGAAGAGACCGAATTTCCTGTGTTGTATAAAACTACCGCTGCAAAGCGCACGCCGTTGATGACGCGACTGGCCGAACTGCACAGCTATGATGTCCCAGCCATTTTGTCCTGGGATGCGGCTGTAAACAGCCCTTATGCCGACTGGGCGAACCAGCAGATCGACGCGCAATGGTAATATGATACCCGTCAGGAAACCCCTGCTTTCTCTTGACTTGTCAGCGATTCGCGTTCAATAGCGCCCCACTTCGCTGCCTCATACGGGCGGCGTTCTTTTGTTTTCACCATCGGGGATACCCCCATCAGGAGATTAGGGCCATGAAGGCGCTGATGAAAACCACCAAGGTTGCGACACCCGCGACGGTGGACAAGAAATGGCTTCTTATCGACGCCGAAGGACTGGTCGTTGGCCGCGCGGCTTCGATCATCGCCAACATCCTGCGCGGCAAGCACAAGCCGAGCTATACCCCGCATGTCGATTGCGGCGACAATGTCATCGTGATCAACGCCGACAAGGTGAAGTTCACTGGCAAGAAGCTGCAGGACAAGGTTTACTACAAGCACACCGGCTATGTTGGCGGCATCAAAAGCGTGACCGCAGCCAAGGTGCTGGAAGGCCGCTTCCCTGAGCGCGTATTGGAAAAGGCGATTGAACGCATGGTCCCCCGTGGCCCGCTTGGTCGTCAGCAAATGCGCAACCTGCGCGTTTTCGCCGGCACTGCCCACCCACATGAAGCCCAGAACCCGGAAGTGCTCGATCTCGCTTCCCGCAACCGCAAGAACAAGGTTGGTGCATGATGACCGATAACCGCCAGTCTCTTTCCGACCTGAAGGACATCGCCGCCGGCGCGCCGGTCGATGATGCCGCCGCTCCGGTTGCCGCTACCCCGGTTCAGGCCGCTGCGCCGCTGCGTATTCAGGAACTCGACCCATATGGCCGCGCTTATGCTACCGGCCGCCGCAAGGATGCGGTTGCCCGCGTCTGGGTAAAACCCGGCACCGGCAAGATCACGGTCAATGGCCGCGACCAGGAAATCTATTTCGCGCGCCCCACGCTGCGCCTTGTCATCAATCAGCCGTTCGACGTGACTGAACGTCGTGGCCAATATGATGTGATCTGCACCGTCAAGGGCGGCGGCCTGTCCGGTCAGGCCGGTGCGGTCAAGCATGGCATTAGTCAGGCGCTGACCAAGTACGAACCGACATTGCGTGGCGTCGTGAAAGCCGAAGGCTTCCTCACTCGCGACAGCCGTACTGTCGAGCGCAAGAAATATGGCCGTGCCAAGGCGCGCAAGAGCTTCCAGTTCTCGAAGCGCTGATCGGCTGCAAGGCTATCGACTACAGGAAAGGGCGGTCCGTTTGGGCCGCCCTTTCCATTTCAGCGGGCATCTGCAAAAGACGGGTGCGTATGGCCGGTCTCTCGGCTAATGCCAGGTCATGGACAGTAACCTAAACACCTATTCCGGCATCACCGCGATCATCCTTGCGGGCAGTCGCCCCGGCGGCGATCCGTTGGCGCAGGCGATGGGCGCACCGGTCAAAGCGCTGATCCCGGTCGCCGGACAAGTCATGCTGGCCCATGTTGCGCAGACGCTGGCAACACATCCCCGGATTGCAAGAATATTGGTCCTTGCGCAGCAGACGGATATGCTGTCCGGACACCCCGATATGGCATGGGCGACGACTGATGTGCGGATCGGCTTTGTCACCAGCGGATCGGGCATCAGCAGCTCCCTCTCCGCCGTGCTGAATGACGGCAAGGCCCGCTATCCTGTACTGGTGACAACCGCCGACAACGTGTTGCTCAACCACGCGATGCTGGACAGTTTTCTGACCGGATCTGACGGTGCCGACCTTGCCGTTGCGATGGTGGAGCAGCGAGTATTGCTTGCGGCCTTTCCCCGATCGCGGCGGACTTGGCTTAAATTCCGCGGCGGCGCATGGTCAGGCGCAAACCTGTTCTGGCTGGGGAACGGGCAGGTGAAGCCGCTGCTCGATTTGTGGCAGGGCGTGGAACAGGACCGCAAGAAGGGCATGAAGATCGTGGGGGCTTTCGGTCCGTTGCTCTTGTTAGGGGCGCTTCTGCGGCTGCTCGACATCCATCAGGCGGTGGCGCGCGCGGGGCGGCGCTTCGGGCTTGCAGCGCGGGTGGTGGCCATGCCGCAGGCCGAAGCATGCATTGATGTGGACAAAATGGATGATCTGGACTTGGCCGAGCGTATTTTAGCAGGACAGATCAGGCCGCACTCTTCCTCCACAGTGCAATCCGGTCCATGATTTCGCCTGCAACGGATGTAAACTGCGACTTGCTAAAACGTTCAAGCACGCGCTTTCGCGCTGCCATGCCCATCGCTGCCATGTGGGCCGGGTCTGTCAAAAAGCGCGCAAGCGCGCCTGCCAATGCATTGACGTCATCGGGCGCGATAACATAGCCGGTTTCGCCATCCACTATGCTGTAGGGCATTTCGCCGATTCCCGCCCCGATCACCGGAAGACCCGCCAGCATTGCTTCATGTGCGGCAATACATAAACCCTCTGCCCGCGACGGTTGCACGTATCCATGCAGGCTGGCGAGAAAGGCACCCGCTTCAACGAAGCCTGCCAGGCGGAGTTCGTCAATGCCTTGTGTGCGGATCAGTGCTTCAAGTCGTTCACGCTCCGCACCCTCACCGCCAATGACTATTTCAAAGGGGGCGGGCGACTGGAACCCTCCGCTCCGAAGCTTGACGAGCGCTTCGCACAACACATCATAGCCCTTGTTTGGATGAAGCCTGCCGAGGCTACCGAGCCGAACCCTCTCGCCAGGGCGCCAGGGAAGGGCCTGATGCGCCATCGGATCGGCGCAAAACAGCGGCCAAGTGACCAGATCACGAGCGGCAATGCCGAGGCGTGATTGAGACAATGCAGCAACGGACTGTGAATCCGCCACCCATAACCGGCTCATGCGTCGCGTAGCACGCAACAGACGAAGGTTGGCAGGCCGTAAAAAAGCATTATGCTGCCAGCTGATCACGGGCGTGCCTCGCAAGGCACCCGCAATTTGACCCATGACCGTAGCTTGCGTGAGCGATGTCCAGATCACGTCCGGGCGCCATTGACGCAACTGGCCGTTGAGCCACGCAAAGGCGCGTACATGATCGCCCTTGGCCCCTGCATAAACTGACCAGTTCAGTCCGATAGCATCCAGTGCTGCGATCGCCCGACCATCCCGCCGTGAAAGCGCGAACAATTGTACATCCGCACCATGAGCACGCAAGGCTGTTACAACGTCTGGCACAGGAAAGGCCGCCCCCCCGCCTTCCAAAGAATTGATAATATACGCAATTTTGGTCATCGTTCCACGCCCGCCCGAATACTGCCTTTGCATTCGGCTGCACGTAATTCACGCCGAAAATACCAAATCAGCAATAAGAATACCGTCAGGCTCTGCAAAATCATGTGCCAGCCCGCGCCGCTCAAGCCCATCAGATGCAGAAACAGCGGCAGTAACGGCAACAGGCCCAGGTTGGCGGCAAGATTGACCATGATGCTGCTGCCAGGTTTTCCAAGCGCTGTCAGCGCGGCCGAGAGCGAGGGCGTGCCGACAGTGATGGTGCGGCTGATGGCGATCAGCACCAGCAGACTGACACCCTCCTTGAATCCCTTTCCGCCCAACAAGCCAAGCAACGGTTTACCAAACAGTGCCAGCAACAGGGTGATTGGCACCGACACGGCCATGGCGATCAACAGGCTTTTCGAGACCGCTTGCCGCATCTCGGGGAAATTCCCTGCCGCCACCAGTTTCGCGATGACGGCATAGCTCGCCTGCCCTAGCATTTGCGCAGGTTGCTGCAACACCACACTGGCGCGCTGCGCCAGACTGTAAAGGCCGGCAGCAGCGGGACCCAGTACCCAGCCGAGCACCAGCGGCGCGGCACGCGGGGCCAGTTCACGCAAGGTAATGTCGGCATTGGTGGTCATAATGAAACCGATGAGTCCGGGATTGGCCGGGACGATCCCCCGAACCGATCCTGCAAGGCGGCCATCGAGCCGCATCCGTCGCAGAACCCAAAGACCCATGATCCACATGGACAGTCCCTCGACCAGCGCACTTAACAACCAGACCCACAGAAAAGCGAACAGTCCGCCATCAAAAGCCCACACCAGAAGAGCGCCTGTCAAACGACTGATCGGCATCAATACCTGATGCAAACCAATAAGGTCGAATCGCTCGGCAATCTGCAATATGCCCTGCGGTGTAGTGCGGACAGTCGCAAATATCGCAATGCTGTAGAACAGGCTGAAATGGACGGCGGCAGGCGACCAGCCCAGCCCTGGCCCGATCAGCGGAGCGGCAAGTGCGGCGAAGATGACGGCAATGGCCCCCATTGACAGCTCGATCACCGACATCAGCC
>JAENVZ010000078.1 GCA_016650315.1 Alphaproteobacteria bacterium
CACATCGGCTCGATATGGTGCTCTCGCCCTCGTGGACACTCCGGCCAAAGCCGGTCGCAAGGATACTGGAGCGACTTGAGATCGAACACATGTTGCACGCAACCGGCATCAGCATTCCGGCGCGCGCGGTGATGATAGCAATGGGTGCAGGGACGCTGTTCATTTTCTTCCTGACGATCCTGCTGGCGGCGCTTTCGGGCTACACCGTCAATCTGGGTCTGATCCTGATGGTCGGTGCTTTCGCCTTCTGCCTGGGCATCGCTTTGCCGATCATGATATTGGCGCGGCTGGGTCAGCGTCGGCGCAAGAAAATTCAGGAACAGTTTCCGGTGGCACTCGACGTCTTCGTGCGCGGCTTGCGTGCGGGGCATCCGATCGCCGCCGCTCTGGACCTGCTGACTGTCGAAATGCAGGACCCGATCGGCACGGAATTCGGCATTGTGGTGGATGAAGTCACCTATGGCGCGGAATTGCGCGATTCATTGCAGCGCATGGCCGACCGCTGGGGGATGGAGGACATGCACATGTTCGTCGTCTGTCTGTCGGTGCAAAGCGAAACCGGAGGCAATCTGGCCGAAATTCTGGAAAATCTTTCCGGCGTGATCCGTGAACGGGCAAGCCTTTACATGAAGGTCCGGGCCTTGAGTTCAGAAGGCCGGATGACCGCTGTGATCCTGACTGCCTTGCCTGTTCTAGCGTTTACCGGGTTGTTCCTCCTGAATCCGAAATTCTTTCTGGATGTCGCGGACGACCCGGTTTTTATCATTGGCTTTACCGTTTTGGTGGCGCTCTATGTGGTTGGTTTCATTACCATACGCCGCATGATAGATTTGAAGGTATAGGCCATGTTCGATATCCCGCTGACAGGCATACCCCGTCTCGCCTTTCTGACCATCGTCTTCCTGGTGGTGGTGATGGGCGTGGTCCTGTTCAACAGCCTGGTCGTCAATCGCGTGGCGGTCCGCCGTCGGCTGGATACTATAGCCCATGCAGGCGAACCGGCGCTGTTTCAGGGTGGATCGTTGCGGACGCAGAAAAGCAACAGCGCCTGGGTAATGCTGATCGACCAAATCGAAAAGCGCGGCATATCACTGGTCGATACCAATCAGGAAAGCTTGCGCACCAAGATGATCGCGGCAGGCTACACTTCGAAAGAGGCGCCGCGGTTCTTCACACTGATCCGGTTGGTCATGACATTGCTTTTGCCGGGCATATTTCTGGTTTTCAGCATGCTCAGCTCTGAACCACCCAGCGTGATGAAGCTGTATGTCTTCGGTGCGGCTCTTGCCTGTTTTGGCCTGTATGCCCCCAATCTTTTCATCGCGGCGAAAACCGCCCGGAGGCGGGAGGAGATCGTCAACGGATTTCCCGACGCGCTGGACCTGATGCTGGTCTGCGTCGAGGCAGGCCTTGGCCTGGAGGCTGCGTTTGATCGCGTGGGGCGGGAAATGACGCTGTCGCACCCACTGGTCGCCGACATGCTGGGTAGCGTGGTGCTGGAACTGCGCGCGGGCCGTTCGCGGGAGGAGGCCCTGCGGCGTATGTCGGATCGTATTCAGGTCGATGAGATCAGGGCCTTTGCAACCTTGCTGATTCAGTCAGAAAAACTGGGGTCGAGCGTCGGCCAGACATTGCGCGTCTATGCCGCTGAAATGCGGGAAAAGCGCCGTTTGCGTGCGGAGGAAAAGGCGCATCGCCTGCCGGTGCTGCTATCCATCCCGCTTGTAACATGCATGTTGCCGGTGATGATCGGGGTGCTGATGCTACCCGCAGTGATCCGCGTCATCCGTGTCTTGTTGCCGGCCATGGCGCATTAGGGGAAATGAGGGGGGAATGAGCATGAAAGCTGGACTGATGGGAGCATCCCTGATGGTGGCGCTGGTCGGCTGTTCCTCGCAACACGCCGAATTGCAGATCAAGCCGATTGGCGGAGAGCAGCTATTGTCGGGCAATGATGCGCTGGCGAAAGCCGAATTGCTGCTTGCACGCGGCGAATATGCCCTCGCCATCGATGCCTATCGTAAAGCGGTCCGATATGATCCGGCCAATGCGGTGGCCTATAATGGGTTGGCGGTCAGTTATGACCAGTTGGGCCGTCATGACCTGAGCCGGCGGTATTACGAACTGGCGCTGGCGCGCGCGCCAAGGGAAGGTAAATATTACCGCAATCTCGCACGTTCGCTGGAAATCCAGGGGCGGAGGGATGAAGCGAAAATGGTGCTGGCGCAGATGACGGCGGCTGAAAAGGGGCTGGCAGTTGCAGCGCCTGTTCCATCCAGCCAGCCTTTGCATACGCTGGCCGATCTTGCGAAGGGCGGGACCGCTACCGTAGCGGATGCGGCGGCAGGCATGATCGGGCCGCATCTGGAGCGATTGTCGATGGGTGAGGTGTTGCTGTCCACCGAAAAGGATGGGACAGCACGCCATGGAAAGCCTCGTATGGCGGGCCGTTCGATCACCGTGCCGATTCCTGCGGTTTCGGAGCGTTCGGCCATAGTGGATATCGCAAGCAACAGCCCCATCGGTCGTTCGATCACTGTGGAAATTCCGCCTGCGGCCCCTCTTCCGGTACGGGAAGAGGTTAGAGTGCGCCACGCTTCGGCAGCCGCTGATATACCGCTTGCCACGCTGGATTCCGTTCAGCCTGTTCGACCGGAACTTGGCGTCATGCTCGCGGCGGTGGCAATGGATCCGGCGGAGCTTCTTGCCATGGCCGTACAGCCGGTATCCCGAACCACGCCAGATCCGGCCATCGAGAAAACGGCAGAGTTCGCCTCCGCATGTGATGCGTCCATTCATGCAGCGTTGATGATGGAATATGACACAGCTCCGTCGGGAGGCGCGGACCTGTTGGTCTTCACGGGCGATTTCGCATCCATGCGCCTGGGGGCCAGTGGCATGGCGATCGATCTGCCCATGCTCTATCCGGCATCGTCCAATTTACTCCGCCAGCACAATGTAGTGTTTGCCAGTGCGGCGGGAGCAGGGTGTAATGTCCAGATGGCGGATGCCCCGCCATCCTATGATCCATCGTTCAGCAGCCTGTGGCGTGATTGGCGCGATGAGGGTGGAACCGCATGACGCGATGGCGGGCATGTGCCGCCGCGCTGGTCATCATATTGGCGCATCCGGCGGTGGCGCAGGATAAGGCACCTGTCGCCGACTATGCGCTGATCGGTCAGGCTATCGACAGTGGGCGGCTGGTTCAGGCCCGCGCCATGCTTGCCAATCAACGGCTGGCGGAAGGCAATGAAACCTCCACGGAATTCGAGATTTTGGGTGCGCAACTGGCGCTCGCCGAGCGGCGTGACGCGCAGGCGTTGGCAGCCTTTGGCGACCTGAAGACACGCGGCGTTGCCGATTGCCGTGTCGATGCAGGGCTGGGCGTTGCACTTGTGAAGCATCAGCGCGCGCGCGAGGCCGTGGCGTATCTCGATATGGCGACACAGGCGTGCCCCGAACGCGGGGATGCCTGGAATGCCCTGGGTGTGGCGCGGGACCTGACGGGTGACTGGAAAGAAAGCGAAAGCGCTTATGAGATGGCCTTCAGCCTGTCCGACAACAAGGCGGGCATCATGAACAATTATGGATTCTCGCTGCTTCTACAACAGCGGTTTGCCGCTGCGACCCGATTATTTGCCGAGGCGTTGCGCGCAGATCCCGGCAATGAACGCTATGCCAACAATGCGGATATAGCGCGGGCGATGGCTGGGGCGCCTATTGCCAGGGTGTCTGCCGCCAAAAGTGCGGTGGCGGATGATGCGGAGGATTGGGCGCGGCGACTCAACAATGCTGGCTATGCTTCGTTGCTTGCCGGAAGGCGCGACGATGCGAAGGCCTATTTCAGCCGTTCGCTCCATGCCAGCGATACCTATTCCCATGTTGCCAGCGCCAATCTGGCGGCCTTGACGGGAGATCAGTGATAGTGGCGCACCTCGTTCTATATGGGCTTGCCGCACTGCTGATTGCTGCCGCCTGTCAGGATGTGATGCAACTTCGCATCGCCAATATATTCCCGACGGCGATTATCCTTCTGTTTCCGCTGTGGGTTGCGGTGGCGGGGCCTGAGACGGATATGTGGATGAATGCGGTCAATTTTGCACTGATCCTGGGTATCGGGCTGATCCTGTTCGCATTGCAATGGTTGGGTGGTGGCGATGTAAAGCTGTTTGCCGCTGTTGCGCTCTGGTTCGATTTTGCCGGGATCGTGCCGCTGATATTCTACATCACCATGTCCGGGGCCGTGTTGGCGGTTTTCCTGGTCCTCGTGCGTCGGGCGATCCCTGTCGGTATGAAAGACAGGCT
Source organism: Alphaproteobacteria bacterium (assembly GCA_016650315.1). Taxonomy (GTDB): domain Bacteria; phylum Pseudomonadota; class Alphaproteobacteria; order Sphingomonadales; family Sphingomonadaceae; genus Rhizorhapis. The sequence goes on from JAENVZ010000078.1 coordinate 4,306, forward strand.
GGGGTGGGCCATATTCGCCCGGCGGGGGCCAATACCTTATGGACTGGCCATAGCGGCAGGCGCGATCTTGTGCATATTTGGCCAAGGGGTCAATCCGAACGGCAAGGCGGCCATGCCAACCTATATTGCCGCCGACAGTATTACGGCAGGCTGATCATTGGGGTTCGCCCATCGAACTGACGATCAGCTCTGCCCTGGATTTGACGCCCAGTTTCTGGAAAATGCTGTGCAGATGCACCTTGACCGTTCCTTCGGTCAGACCGCATTTTTCCGCAATCACCTTGTTGCGCAGGCCCGCGCGGATCAGCTTGGCGATTTCCTTTTCGCGCTCCGTTAGTACGTCATGCGAGGTCGCCCGGTTCTTTGTGACCACGGAATGCAACAGCGCTTTTTCCATGATGGCCGGGTCGATTCGGTTGTCGCCCGCATGGACGGTCGCAATGCAGGTCAGCAACTCCTCAGGATCGCTTTCCTTCAGAACAATGCCATTGACGCCCAGTTGCAACGCTTCGATCGTTTCTTCCGGCTTGATGCTCACGGTCAGGAAAATGACCGGAACATTGTTTCCGTTTTCCCGAATGGTGGACAGGATTTTTAGCCCACCGCCATCCTTCATGCTGAGATCAAGGATCAGGACATCGGGGGCCTCTGTCTGCAACTTGTAGAGCGCATCGCTGACCGATCGTGCGCAGCACAGGATCGTGTGATCATTGGTTTCCAGAAATTGCTGGAGTCCATCCAGGAACAGTGGATGATCATCGACGATAAGGAGGTTTGCCATATCAGACCCGTTTCTCCGTCAGGTTGAGCGGTATGCGAATGGATAATAGCGATTTATCATTAACATTGTCGAAATATGCCGTTCCACCCAGCAGGGACAGGCGACGCGTGAGGGATTGCGACTGAATGCCGTCAATCGGGGCGGGGGTTTCTGGTAGGGCGCCAGAGTTGCTGCCATTGTTGCTGTCATTGCGGAACGCCATAAGCAATGCATCGCCCTGCACCGCTGCGGCGATCGTCACTTTGCGGGCGGAGGCGTGCTGAACGGCATTGGCCACAGCTTCGCGGACCAGAAATTCAACCTCAATGGCCGTTGACCGGTCAATGTCCACTTCGGGTTGATCGACATAGACATTACAGTCGATATTCCATTGGCTCGACAGCATTTTTGCGCAACTGGACAGGCCCTCCGCCAGATTTTGCGTGACGCCGTTATTGCGCTTGCTTTCGTTCAAAAGCTGCCGGAGCCGACTTTGTTCGGCAATGATCAGTTCCTGTAATGTCTTGAGGTCTTCCGTCTGCTCAGCCGGCAGAATTTTCGATACTTTGGGCATGAGGGCGGACAGCCGCATCCGCATGGCCGCCAGCGTTTGCAGGATACTATCGTGCAGGTCGCCGCTCAATGCGAGGCGCGCCTCGGCAAAGGTGCGATTGCGCCATGCCTCAAGAAAGCAGGAGCGTTCGAAAAAGACATCGACACAGTCGGCGGCATAATCGCATTGACCAAGCAAATGGGGCGACCATCCGTGCCGCCGCTCAATGAAAAAACGACCCCGCAAGGCGCCCGCATTGATGGCAAAGCTTGCGCCGCGCCGGAATTGCAGGGCTTCGTTGATAGTGTCGATGAATTCGGGCGCGTTGGAGAATTTCAGCGCGCCAAAGCTGTTGCGGTAAAATAGCTGTTCCGAATGGGAGGCGAACAGGAAGGAGGCATCACGAACACGCGGATGAAGCAAAGGGTGCATTCCATCGTCAGCGATTCGCGGAAAGGACAACTCACCTTCATTCAGGCTGCTGTAACGGATGGCTACATCGTTCATGTCTTCCCAGATGAAATGGACGGTGCGCGCATTGAAAAAAGTTGCGACCTGATTCAACAGAAATTCGATGGGTGGGGCATTCAGATTGCCACCGGCCGCCTGCAATTGGTCACCCCAACTTTTGACCTGATCCTGGTAAAGATGCGACCCAATGACGGCGAGCGCGATCAGACTGCCGATGAAGATGCTGGCGCTGTCGGTATAATCGCTGGCCAATTGCAGGGAATAGATCTGGGCCAGCGGTTCATAATGGTTGCGGAAAATGAACGCCATGATGAAGCATAATGCAGCGATAGCCGCTATACTGATCCCCAACCGCTCCCGCGCGGACCATAGTAGCAACAAGCAACAAAGAATGGCCGGCAGTTCAATCGGGCGAAGAAGAACGACCAGGGTAGCGCACACCACAAAATCGATCAGGAGGATCAACGGGCGCAGCGTGATCTCCCAACGCGGAGTCAGCAACAGGCCAACAATGCACAGTGCGTTCCAGCCCATATAACTCATGATCGTCCATTCGGTCATGGGCCGCATATCCGTGTAGATATGACCGATATAGTTAAGTTCGTGCGCCCAGGCTACCAGCAGCGCCGCGCGCGCCAGCGTCACGCTCAATATAGGCGCGCGACCAAGTTGAATCGAAATCTTCTCTCCCATTACGAACGGGAATTTGAAGATCGCCTGCATATCTTCCCCCAACCGATTCGTGGCAGCCTGCCACTTTAGTATATCTGTCACGAACTAGGTAGAACAATGTTCATAGCATCTAATGAATCACCTATGACTAAAGTGATACATGAACAAGATGTTTCAAATATTATGCAAGAACAGGATCAAATATTATTGGATAGTCGTAACGATTCCTGTACAGTTCTGCCCTAATATTTCGATCGGGTCCTTCGGGCCGCAAACCCCGACAAAATATTGAGAATGTCAGTGAAAAGGTGGGCACTGGTCGGGTGCGCTGCGGTTTGCGGAAACGCGACGGCCCGCCTTTTTATTGCCAGAGCAGACTACGAATCGCTTTGCCACGACACTGGGTCACCAGCGCCTTCTTTGCCGTTCTTCAGAATGTTGCAGCGAAAATTGGCCCGATGCGCCTCAATCGGCGAACGGATCGCGCACCAGGATGGTGTCGTCGCGCTGGGGCGATGTGGACACCAGCGTTACAGGGCATTGGATCAGTTCCTCGATGCGGCGGATATATTTGATCGCCTGCGCAGGCAGTTCGGCCCAACTGCGCGCGCCGGCGGTGGTTTTGCTCCAGCCTTCGATCGTTTCATAAATGGGTTCGACATTGGCCTGATCCTGCGGATGGGGCGGCAGATAGTCGTAGGTCTTGTCACCCAGACGATAGCTGGTGCAGATTTTGATTTCGTCCATGCCGTCCAGTATATCGAGCTTCGTCAGCGCGATGCCGCTGATGCCGCTGACCGCTGCCGACTGGCGCACCAGCACTGCGTCGAACCAGCCGCAGCGCCGCTGCCGTCCGGTATTGGTGCCGAATTCATGGCCGCGTGTGCCCAGCAATTGGCCGATCTCATTGTCCTGTTCGGTGGGGAAAGGGCCCGAGCCGACGCGGGTGGTATAGGCCTTGACGATGCCCAGAACGAACCCCACTCCGCGCGGACCAAGGCCCGTTCCTGAAGAGGCCGTGCCCGCTACAGTATTGGACGAGGTCACGAAGGGATAGGTGCCATGATCGACATCGAGGAGCACGCCCTGCGCGCCTTCGAACAATATGCGGTCGCCGCGCTTGCGCGCTTCGTTGAGGGCTAGCCAGACGGGCTTGGCAAAGGGCAGGACGAACGGTGCAATGTCACGCAATTGCGCCATCAACGCGTCACGATCCACAGGCGGTTCGCCAAAGCCGGCGCGCAGCGCGTCATGATGCGCGCACAGCCGGTCGAGCTGCGGCCCCAGATCGTCGAGATGCGCCAGATCGCAAATGCGGATAGCGCGGCGTCCCACCTTGTCCTCATAGGCGGGGCCGATGCCGCGGCGCGTGGTGCCTATCTTGCCCGCTCCGCTTGCATCTTCGCGCATCGCGTCGAGATCGCGGTGGATGGGCAGGATCAACGGCGCCGTTTCGGCAACCTGCAGCACGTCGGGCGTGACTTCGATGCCTTGCGCTGCGATCTTTGTCACTTCGTCACGAAAATGCCAGGGATCGAACACCACGCCATTGCCGATCATCGACAAGGTGCCGCGCACGACGCCCGAGGGCAACAGCGCCAGCTTGTAGGTTTTGTTGCCGACGACAAGCGTATGGCCGGCATTGTGTCCACCCTGAAAACGCACGACGCAATCGGCACGCTCGGCCAGCCAATCGACAATCTTGCCCTTGCCCTCGTCGCCCCATTGCGCGCCGATAACCGTTACA
>JAENVZ010000079.1 GCA_016650315.1 Alphaproteobacteria bacterium
GCTGAAGGCGAGCCGAAGCGCAGGATGATCCACGATCAGATTGCTTGCGATCACCGAGATCGCGGCCAGCGCCGTTTCACAGGGGAACAACGCAAGCGCATCCATCGAACGCGGTGCGTCGATCGGATAACGGACGACCGGCTTGACGGGGTGGACGAAAATCGACGCGCCCAGCCGTTCTGCGGCGGCGAAGAACGGACGAAAGCGGGTATCTCCCAGTGACACACCATCAATGTTCGTGCCAATCTCCACACCGCGAAATGCCGGATTCGCCATCAGCGTCTCAAGCATCGTGATCGCACGATCCGGGTCCTGCAGTGTCACCATACCTAGCGCAGCAAATCGATCGGGCGCCTGCTGGACCATCTCAGCCAAATAGGCGTTGACGTGATTAGCGATCGCCGCCGCCTGATCCAGCGGTCGCCAAAAGCTCAGCAACTCGGGCATTGGCGACAGAATCTGTCGACCGATTCCCATGCGGTCCATCCGCTCCACCCGCCGATCGGTCGCCCAACATTCGTCCGTGATCGTGCGAAATTGCCGACCATCGACGAACACTTCAGCATGGCCGCAATCGCAGCCGGGTTTGATCTCGATCGGCGAAAGCGCACCGGCAAGACTGGGCGGGAAGGCCGACGGAACCACATGGGTGTGAATGTCGGTGACCGGATGCAAGAGGGCTGCCATCGATCGCCTCAGCTTGCTGCCCCCGCCTTCACCATATCGAGGGCGACATCGACAATCATGTCCTCTTGTCCGCCGACCATCTTGCGACGCCCAAGTTCGACCAGGATGTCGCGGGTATCGAGGCCATAGGTTTCGGCGGCTTTTTCTGCATGCCGCAGGAAGCTGGAATAAACCCCGGCATAGCCCAGCGCGAGCGTCTCGCGGTCCACGCGCACGGGATGATCCTGCAGAGGACGGACCAGATCCTCCGCCGCATCCATCAGCGCCATCACGTCGCAGCCATGGTTCCAGCCCTTGCGATCGACCGCTGCGATAAAGACTTCAAGGGGAGCATTGCCGGCCCCTGCACCCATACCCGCCAGCGATGCATCGATCCGCACCGCGCCCTGTTGCGCGGCGACGATCGAGTTTGCGACTCCCAGCGATAGATTATGGTGCGCGTGCATCCCGCGTTCGGTCTCGGGCTTCAGCACCCGGTCATAGGCCTCGAAGCGCGCCCGCACCCCGTCCATGTCCAGCGCGCCGCCGCTGTCGGTGACATAGATGCACTGTGCGCCATAGCTTTCCATCAACAGCGCCTGTGCGGCCAGCGCTTCGGGTTCGATCATGTGGCTCATCATCAGGAAACCAGCGACGTCCATGCCCAGATCGCGTGCGATACCGATATGCTGTTTCGACACATCCGCCTCGGTGCAATGCGTTGCGACCCGCACCGAACGTACGCCGATGTCATAGGCGCGGCGCAGTTCGTCGACCGTGCCGACGCCGGGCAGGATCAGCGTGGTCAGCACCGAATGGGTCAGGACATCGGCCACCGCCTCCAGCCATTCCCAGTCGGTATGCGCGCCAAAGCCATAGTTGAAGCTGGCGCCGTTCAGCCCGTCGCCATGCGCAACTTCGATCGCGTCGACCCCGGCATCGTCCAGCGCTTTTGCGATGCTGTGGACATGATCGATCCCGTACATGTGGCGGATGGCGTGCATCCCGTCCCGCAGCGTCACGTCCTGGATGTAAAGCTTCTGGGTGCTGACGTCGAAGCTCATGCTGCGGTCCTTCGCGCCTGGATGCGTTCGGCAAGCAGCTCGCCGGTCGCCTTGGCCGCTGCGGTCATGATGTCGAGATTGCCCGAATAGCTCGGCAGGTAGTCGCCAGCGCCCTCGACCTCCAGGAAGATGCTCGTCTTGATCCCGGTAAACTCGCCGCGACCGGGGATCTTCAGCTTGTTGTTGTCGCCATAGTGTTCGAACTGCACTTCCTGTTTCAGCCGATAGCCGGGAACATAGGCCTGCACCTTGGCGATCATCGCCTCCACCGATGCGCGGATCGCGTCCTCGTCAGCCCCCTCGGACAACGTAAACACCGTATCGCGCATGATCATCGGCGGTTCGGCCGGGTTCAGGATGATGATCGCCTTGCCCTGCGCCGCGCCGCCCACCTTCTCGATCGCGTTTGCGGTCGTGCGCGTGAACTCGTCGATATTGGCGCGCGTGCCCGGCCCCGCCGAGCGCGACGAGACCGAGGCAATGATCTCGGCATAGTGCACCGTCGCCACCTGGGCGACCGCGGCGACCATCGGGATCGTCGCCTGTCCACCGCATGTCACCATGTTGACGTTGGGCGCATCGAGGTTCGCCTCCATATTCACCGTCGGCACCGTGAATGGACCGATCGCCGCCGGAGTCAGGTCGACCACCTGGATGCCGTCGGCGCGCAATGCCGCATCATGCACCTTGTGCGCATAGGCGCTGGTCGCATCGAATGCGATGCCGATGTCCGCATAGCAGGCCAGCTTCTTCAGCCCCTCAATCCCCTCGTGCGTCGTCGCGATGCCGTGCTCACGCGCCATCGCCAACCCCTCCGACGCTTCGTCGATGCCTACCACCGCCGCCAGTTCCATGTTCTGCGGATATTTGATCATCTTCATCATCAGATCGGTGCCGATATTGCCCGACCCGATGATCGCCGCCTTTACCAAAGTCATCAGAGTGTCTCCTTTACTTCCGGGCCCGGAGCTGCGTCGATGCTAGGGCTTAGTATATTTGGCGGCAGCGGCCGCTCGCATGGCGGCGCTGTGCTTGAGCGCGCCAAGTTCAGCACCATATCGCTTCTGCCCGCATCGCGACCGGCCCGCCCGTGCGCGCTGTCCACAACGCCATGCGATCGCCGTCACGCCCGTCGGTAACGAGATGGACATCGTCGAAATCGAAAACTGGCAATTGGCTGCGAAAGGAAAAGCGGTCGGGTGGAGTTCCGTCCGCTACTTCTGCGGCGAAATGGAATAGCAACGTCGCCTGCAACGGTCCCTGAACGACGAGTCCGGGATAGCCTTCTTGCCCGACCGCATAAGGCCGGTCATAATGAATGCGATGCGTATTGAAGGTGAGGGCGGAGTAGCGAAAGAGGAGAGCGGTCGTTGAAGGCAGCGACCGGCTACGGGTTCCCTCTGCTGGTGGTGCGGCATCGGTGGAAGCGCTGCCACTCGTCCGCTGTTCTTCACGGTAGACGATGGTCTGGCGATCAGTGGCCCGCAGGACGCCGTCCGCTTCGATCCTGTGGTCCACCGTGACAAAGCACAAGCTGCCGGTTCGGCCCGTCTTGAATGCTACATCGGCGATGCGCGACTGCCGCTGCACGGTCTGTCCGACGATGAGATCGCCGAAGAAGCAGAGTTCGCTTGCAGCCCACATGCGGCGTGGCAACGGAATGGGGGGCAGGAAACCGCCGCGGGCGATATGGCCGTCACCTTCGAGTATGGAGGTTGATGCGACCGGCTGGCAAAGGCAGAAGTGTATGAGGCGCGGGGCGGCCTCACCCTCGCGCGCGGCCTGGCCTGCAAGGTCCAGCGTGTGATGAAATTTGTCGGCAAGCGCGGGCGTCAGCGTCTCCTCGGCGACCTCCTGCTTCCCGATCCAGCCGCTTAGCTTTGCAAGGTCCATGCTTGCATCGCTCATGCAACATCGCTCCGCATCGAACCCAATGCGGGAACGGGTCCATAACAGCGTTCGGTTCCCGCGACGATCGGGGCCGGCGCCGGAATGCTGACCGGGCCGCCGGGCGTATCGACTGTGATCCGCCGAAGGCAGGGGTGCGCAAGGAGTCCCGCCATGTCGTTAAGATTGGCAAACGCGATATCGGCGTCCTGTAGCATCCGCGTCGCCTCACGGGAGTCGACCCTTGCGAAGGCTTCAGAAACCAGTGTATTGGTTTCGGCACGCCCACGCACCCGGGCGACATTGGTGGCGAAACGATCGTCCATGGCTAGCGCGGAATTGCCCAGGAACCCTGCCGCAAACCCCCGCCACTCGCGATCGCTCTGAATCGAGATCAGCAATTGTGCGCCATCGCTGCAGGTAAAGACGCCATAGGGTGTAATCGATGGGTGAGCGAGCCCAAGGCGCCTTGGCGAACGTCCTGCTTCCTCGTGCAGTAGCGGGACGGCCAGCCAGTCCGCCATCACGTCGAACATCGAAATGCGGATATCCGCGCCGCGGCCATGAATGCCGCGACCGATCAGCGCCTCCAGAATCGCGGCATGCGCGGTAGCGCCGGTCGCGATATCGACGATTGAGATACCGACACGCGACGGTGCTTCGGGTCCGCCAGTTAAAGAGGCCAGTCCCGATTCAGCCTGGATCAGCAGGTCATAGGCTTTGCGCTCTGCCATCGGTCCTGTTTCGCCATAACCGTTGATCGAGCAGGCGATCAGCCGCGGATACCGCGCGTGCAGTCCTTCTGGCGCAAATCCTAACCGTGCGAGTGCGCCAACCTTCAGATTCTGGACGAGCACATCGGCACCGGCTATAAGCGTCTCGAGCTCCGCCTTGCCGACCGGGGTGGTGAGATCGAGGACGATCGACTCCTTGCCGCGGTTGAGCCAGACGAAATAGCTGCTCTGTCCGGCGGCGACGTCGTCATAACCCCGTGCAAAATCGCCTTCTGGCCGTTCCACCTTCACCACACGCGCACCGGCGTCGGCCAGACGCGAGGTGCAGAAGGGCGCGGCGACAGCCTGCTCGATCGCGATGACCTGTAGTCCGTCCAGAGGCAGGGAAGGTGACATCAATAGGATCTTGGCATGCCGAGCACATGCTCGGAGAGATAGCTCAGGATCATGTTGGTCGAAATTGGCGCCACCTGATAGAGGCGCGTCTCGCGGAACTTGCGCTCAATGTCATACTCCTCAGCAAAGCCGAATCCGCCATGCGTCTGGATCGCCGCCTCGCCCGCCGCCCAGGATGCGTCGGCGGCAAGCATCTTGGCCATGTTGGCCTGTTCGCCGCATGGCTCGCCCGCCTCGAACAGCCTTGCCGCCTCGTGTACCATTAATTCTGCGGCGCGCATATGGGCATAGGCTTTGGCGATGGGGAATTGCACGCCTTGGTTCTGCCCGATCGGACGACCGAACAGATGGCGCTCATTGGCATAGCGGCGCGACCGTTCGATGAACCATTTCGCATCGCCGACACATTCCGCGCCGATCAGAATCCGCTCGGCATTCATGCCGGAGAGGATGTAGCGGAAACCCTCACCTTCCTCGCCAATCAGATTTTCGGTCGGGATCTCGACATTGTCGAAGAAGACCTCGGTCGTGCTGTGGTTCATCATCGTGCGGATCGGTCGGATGGTCAGGCCACCCGCAGCCAGCGCTGCGTTCACGTCGAGGATGAAGATCGACAGGCCGTCTATACCGCGCTGTACCTGCTCGCGCGGCGTGGTGCGCGCCAGCAGCAGCATCAGGTCGGAATGTTCGGCGCGGCTCGTCCAGATCTTCTGGCCGTTGACGACATAGCGGTCGCCCTCAAGCTTCGCGAAGGTCTTGAGCGCGCCAGTATCGGTGCCGCTTGTCGGCTCAGTCACGCCGAACGCCTGCAAGCGCAAATCGCCGGAAGCGATGCGCGGCAGGTACCTCTCCTTCTGCGTTTCGTTGCCGTGACGAAGCAGAGCACCCATAATGTACATCTGCGCGTGACATGCCGATCCGTTGCAGCCAGCGCGCTGGATTTCTTCCAAGATAGCGGCGGCTGCCGATAAAGGCAGGCCCGATCCGTCATATGCTTCCGGGATCAATGCCGCGAGATAGCCGGCCGCGCTCAGCGCCTGGACGAACGCGGTCGGATAGGCCATTTCGCGATCCAGCTTGCGCCAATATTCATCCGGATACTGCTCGCACAGCTTCGCGACTCCCTCGCGTATTTCGGGGAAGTCGGAGCCTGTTAGCGACGACTTGGTCATTTTGTCTCCGTGGCTTTTGCCGTTCAGGCAAAGTTGATGGTTGTGCTGCCCAGGCCAGCGATCTTCATGCGAAAGCGATCACCGGGTAAGGCGGGTGCGAGTGGTACGAGCGAGCCAGACAGGATGATGTCACCAGCTGTCAGGCAGATTCCGTACCGCCCGAGCGTGTTGGCTAGCCAGGCTACGGCGGTGACCGGCGACCCTAACGCCGCAGCGCCGGCGCCGGTGCTGATGATCTCGTCATTCTTCCACACGACCGCGCCACAGGTCTCAAAATCGAAATCCATCGGGTCGGCCGCGCCATCACCAAGCACGAACACGCCGCACGACGCGTTATCGGCGACCGTATCCTCGATCCGGATATTCCAGTCGGCGATCCGCGAATCGACGATCTCGAAACATGGATGGACGCTGGCCGTTGCATCGATGACCGCTGCCTCATCGACGCCGGGGCCGGTCAGATCACTTTTAAGGCGGAATGCGATCTCAGCCTCCGCGCGCGGCTGTATGAGACGCCCCGCAATCGCGACCATTGAGCCTTCGGCGACTTGCATCGCGTCGGTCAGGAAACCGAAATCCGGTTGGTGCACCCCCAGCATGTCCATGACGACGCGGCTTGTAACGCCGATCTTCTTTCCGATCAGCCGCTCGCCCGATTGCCGCCGCCTGGCAAGAAGGTCGAGTGAGATGCGATAGGCATCGTCGATCGAAATTGCGGGGTTGTCCGAAGTAAGGGGAGGGCGCGTGTGGCAGCCTTCCAGTGCGGCGAAGAGCGCGCCGCCCAGTTCTTGCACCCGCGCGGCATCCATCATGCGAGCGGCTCCACCATGCCGACTTTGCCCAGCCGTATGTCGGTTGGTCCGCCCCAATAGTCGATCGATTCCGGCGCAGCTGGAAGAACGCGGTGGTCGCGCGCCTCGTTCTCGGGGAACTCTTCCATCCCGAAACTATATTCGACGGTGATCCCATTGGGGTCGAGGACATAGAGGAATACGCTGCCCGAAGGCGGATGCCGGCCCGGACCGCGCACGATCGGAATATCATTCTTCTTGAAGCGCCAGAGCGCCCTTCCGATATCGTCGATCTCGCTTACCATGAAATTCAAATGATGAAGGCCATGTGAGTCTGATCGGCTGAGGCCGATCGAATGATGGAACGGATTTGGGAAGCACCGCATGAAGTTCACGATGTCACCGATGGCATCGGATGTCCGGAAATTGAGGACATTGTCGTAGAATTCGACGGCCTCGTGGAAATTCGGGGTTTTGAGGACGATGTGGCCAATCCGCTGGATCTGCGCCAGGGTCGGCGTCCACGAAGTGGCCTCCTGCTCGATCGAGGCGAAAAATTCATGAGTAGCGCCGGTATAGGGATCGGCGAAGCGCACACTCCTTCCCTGGCGCAGCAGTTTTGTTTCCGCGGAATTCACTTCGACGACGGCATGGCCACGGCTTTGCAGGCGCTGCACGATGCGATCGATGTCGTCCTCGCTTTCCATTTGCCAGCTTACGCGCTTCAGTCCTGGCTCACCCTTGAATAGGATAAGATCATGATGATTGTCGCTGCAGCGGAAGAACCGGGCCTGATCGTCAATGCCCCCATTGGACTGCAGACCCCAGAGCTGCTCATAAAATGCCGCCGAGCGATCGAGGTCCAGAACGTTGATTGCCACGTATCCCAGCCGTGCATAGCGGGGCTGCAGACTGTCGCAGCTATTGGTTGTGCGCATGGTCAATTCTTTCAATCGTAACAAAGTTGATCTGGCCTAGCTTCCGGTGCGGGAAAGGGCAAGCATATTGAGCGACCGTACAACAATTATGCTGTGCGCTTGGTCGCGCTCTGGACGTGTTGCGTTCGCGCGGCGGGCTGGACATGCCGGAACAGGTGGCGGCGGCCTTCCTCGTCGAAGGCATTGAAACTATACTGTTCCCGCAGCGCCATAGCCCGGATGGCTGCGGGGCGCTCGCTGATCTTCGCAACGTGGCGATGGAGATGGGTGAATTCCTGGGCGGCTTCTTCGCCGAGCGACGTGGCGACACTGCGCCCCCAGCCCCATACCGCCATATCAACGATCGTGTAACAATCGCCGATCATCCATTCCCGGTCGGCCAGATGGGTGTCCAGGATTTTGTAATGTCGGTGTGCCTCGAATGTATAGCGCCCCAGCGCATAGTCTTTCGGCTCCGGAGCGAAGTGACGGAAATGCACGGCCTGACCGCAGTAGGGGCCGACGCCGGTCGCGACGAACATAAGCCAGGACAAAAGCTGGGCGCGGTCGGCGGGCGTATCGGCGGACAGGAATTGACAGCTTTTCTCGGCAAGGTAGAGCAGGATGGCATTGCTATCGAAGACGACAGCATCACCATCGACAAGCGCGGGCAACTTGTTATTGGGGTTGATCGCAGTAAATGTCGGCGAGAACTGCTCGCCTCGGGCGGGATCGACCGGGATCACTTCATATTCAAGTCCCGTTTCCTCCAGAAGAAGTGCCACCTTCATCGGATTTGGACCCGGATTGAAATAGAATCTTATCATTCCCTCGTATTCCTTCCAATCACCGTGCGTTCGTAAAGGCGCAGCCTGCAACGACTCCGGACGCATCTCATGCGAAGGGTGTGTATTACATATTGTATGGCCGTTCAAATAATATATATGATGTCCGGCAAGCGGAATGAAGCTTGCCGCACCGATTCGCGGCAATGACGGCTTTTTTGCGGAGCATGGCGTTGGACGCTTGGATGGACTATGCTCAACGTAAATGCGAGCTGGCCAAAGTGCCTGCCCATGGAGAGGCGAGAGGATGAATGAAGCAGGTGAGATGACGATCCCCGTGGGGTATATCGGTCTTGGTACGATGGGCGAGCCGATGGCGCGAAACATTCTCGCCGCAGGCTTTTCGACCTGGGTTTATGACGTCAATGAGCTTGCGGTGGCCCGGCTGGTCGAAGCGGGAGCCACGGTCGCAGGCTCGCCGCGCGAACTGGCAGCGAATTGCCGGGTCGTGATGGTCAACGTCGTGAACGACGCGCAAGTGGAACAGGTCATATGCGCGGCCGACACCGGACTCATTGATGCACTCGGCGAGGGGAGTGTCGTCGTCGTGCACAGCACCGTCCATCCCGATACTTGCAGGCGGCTGGCGGGTGAAGTTGCCAAGCGGGGTGTCGGACTGATCGACGCGCCGTTCACCGGTGGCGCCGCCGCCGCCGCGGCGGGAACGTTGTCGCTTCTGGTGGGCGGAAAGGATTGGTGCGTCGAGAAGGCCCGTCCGGTGCTCGAGGCGGAGGGCGTGATTACCCACCTCGGCGACGTCGGAACCGGCGAACTCGCCAAGCTGGGCAACAATCTCGTCATCGGCATCACTATTCATGCGGTTCACGAAGCGATCCGGTTGGCGGTGAGCGCTGGACTCGATAGCGAGACGATGCTCGCAGTTCTGACTAGCGGTGCGGCGGATTGCTGGGCCGCGCGCAACTGGGATTCGGTTGGCAAGATGACCGCCGTATACCCAGGCGGCGCAGAGGGTCTTGCCGCACTAACCCACAAGGATCTCAGCCTAGCCATGAAGGTTGCGCAGGATCACGGGGTCCGGTTGCGCATTACCGAACAGGCAGCCATGGACCTGCATGAACCTTATCTCAGCGCGTTTAGCCGATTGTCAGCGAAGGCGGATGTGCCTGCGGATCGGGGCGGTGACGTTTCGGGATAATGCAAGCTGGCTCGGTTCGGGGCTGAATGTCAAATGGGTGCTGTCAGTCTAACCGCAACCTGTCTCTGTCAACGGCCAATCACTTGGTTAGAGAGACGAGAATGCAACCCTTTTCCTTCAAGCGAAATCGCTTCCCGCCAGACGTGATCCGGCTCCGCATCGGTATGGTGCTCAATTATGCACATGGCGAGGGATGGCGCGCGAGCGAGGCGCCGGTGCGGGCCGTCTCGCCGGTGCTCTCCAGGCAGCCGGCGGCAGGCAACTTTCCGGCCATGCCCTACAAGGAGGTTCCATGATTCGTTGCGAGCTTGCGCGAAAAGCCCGAGACGGTGGGGCGTCTGGCATTGCTGTTTCTCATCTATAGCCAAGTGACTGAAATGGTTGGCACGCAAGGTCACAAAAATGGTCACACTAAAGGGCATCCGACGCTCTTTCTTGTGAAATATGGTGAGTAAGTTATTGAAATATATGGTGAGCCCTGCTGGATTCGAACCAGCGACCTACTGATTAAAAGTCAGTTGCTCTACCGACTGAGCTAAGGGCCCCCTATGACCGTCCGGCAGTGGTTGACGGTGGGAGAGGCGCTTCCCCTAGTCAGGCTTTTCCCTGCGGTCAACCGGCTTTGGCTTTTTTAACCGGGCATGAAGGTGGCGTGTCGTCAATCCTGTCACCGGGTCACGCCATCGCGGGACGACCTGAACCATGGGATCCAGCACGAAAGCACGCTTGCGAAAGGCTGGGTGGGGGATGATAACCTGCCTGTCCACCCACATACCTCCCGACCATAATATAATGTCGAGATCAAGCGTACGCGTGCCCCAGCGTTGACCCGTGCGTCGCCCGAAATTCTGCTCGATGCGTTTCAGGCAGTCCAGAAGTTCAAACGGCGGCAAATTCGTTTTTACAAGGGCTACGGCATTGGCAAACGTGCGACGCGAGGGACCTATAGGAGGCGTCATTATAATCGGTGAAGCAACGCACAGGCATATATTCTGTCTGTTCAACTCATGCAGTGCCGCCGAAATCACACCACGCGGCCCGCCATGGCGGGCATGAGGCCGGTTGGATCCAAGTGCGATGACGTAGCGTGCTTTTGGCATGCAATCGCGCCTATCTCCGGGGTGTCGTGAATGAAAGCTCCATTTGACACACCAAGGACGGCGTTATTCGGATTTTCCATGAAATCATGCTATAAATCGGTTTGACGGATCGCCAGAGATGGAGACTAACCCGCTGGTTTGACACATGTCACCCCAAAGCAGTCCATGTCGTGGACGGACATTCCGCGACGGGAGGCCTGGCCCGATGAAAGAGGCGTTATCAGCATATTTCCGTTCCCGCTGGAGTTCGGGAGTTTACTGAAGGGCCTTGGTGCCGGGAAAGAGTAACCAGAATGCAGCTTATGCTGCCCGTTGCAACTCCAGTTTCATCCTGCCCCAGATTTCAACCAGAGCCGCCGTCAAATCGTGCATCATCGCCGCATCATGCGTCGGTCCCGGCGTGAAGCGCAGCCTCTCGGTGCCGCGTGGTACGGTGGGGAAATTGATCGGCTGCACATAAACGCCATATTCAGCGAGCAGGATGTCGCTGATCCGCTTTGCCTTGATCGGGTCGCCGACCATCAGCGGCACAATATGTGTCGTCGATGGCATGACCGGAAGACCGGCCCCTGCAAACAGGTCCTTGAGCATCTGCGCCGCGGCCTGCTGACCCTCGCGCTCCTCGCTGGACGCCTTCAAATGGCGCACGCTGGCCAAAGCGCCAGCGACCAGTACCGGCGACAGGCTGGTCGTAAAGATGAAACCGGGGGCATAGGAACGGATGACGTCTATAATCACTTTGTCGGTGGCAATATAGCCGCCCATCACGCCGAATGCCTTGCCCAGCGTACCTTCGATGATGGTGACACGGTCTGCCACTTCGTCGCGGTCGGAAATGCCGCCGCCGCGCTTGCCATACATGCCCACGGCATGCACTTCGTCCAGATAGGTGAGCGCATTGAATTCATCAGCCAGATCACACAGTTCCGCGATAGGCGCGACATCGCCATCCATCGAATAGACCGATTCAAAAGCGATCAGCTTGGGCGCTTCGGGATCGGCGGCTTCCAGCAATTCGCGCAAGTGCGCAACGTCATTGTGGCGGAATACCTGCTTTTCGCAGCCTGAATTACGAATGCCGGCGATCATGGACGCATGGTTGAGCGCATCGGAAAAGATGATGCAGCCCGGCAGTATTTTTGCCAGCGTCGAAAGCGTCGCGTCGTTGGACACATAGCCGCTGGTGAACAGCAGCGCGCCTTCCTTGCCATGCAGATCGGCAAGTTCAGCCTCCAGATCGACATGATAATGCGTATTGCCGCCAATATTGCGCGTGCCGCCGGAACCCGCACCCACATCGTGAAGCGCATCCTCCATCGCGGTCACGACCTTGGGATGTTGCCCCATGGCGAGATAATCGTTGGAGCACCAGACGGTGATCGGCTTTGGTCCATTATGTCCGGCAAAGCAGCGGGCATTGGGATAGGAACCCTTGTTCCGCAAAATATCGATGAACACGCGATAGCGGCCTTCGCCATGAAGCCGGTTAATCGCCTGCGAAAATATATGCTGATAGTTCACTTAATACCTTGCCCGCAGCCCTTGGCCTGTCCGTACCATGCGCCAATACCTGCTGGAAGACTGTTTTTCCAGCAAGAACCGCTCGCAATAAACAGATAATCCGCAGTAACGTCATTAATCCAAGGAACAAGACATATGCCAATGATGAAAATTTGACAGCGTGATAGCGGGCCTTGCGCCGCTTACAGCCCTTTAATCTCCATCAGGCCATATCCAGCCAGGGCCGGGGCCAGCGCCTGAATATCGGGACCCAGCCGGGTAAAGACAGCAATGCCTTCGACCGGGTGACCGGGCCATGCCTGACCTTGCGTAAGGTAGGCGATCCGACGCGCAATTCCGTCGCCGCCATGCATGAAGGTCAAAGGGCGGGGGCTTGCGGCGGCAAGTTCCTCTTCGACCAGCGGGAAATGCGTGCAGGCGAGCACGACAATATCCATGCGGTCGCCGCCTTCCTGCTCCAGCAACCCGGCCAATGCCCGGGACGCTATATCTGGGTCGAGCGGTTCGCCCCGTAATTTGGCTTCCGCCAGATCTACAAGTTCGGAGCTGCCGTGGCGCAACACGGTGCAGTCCGCGCCAAATTCCTGCGCCAGTCGATCGACATAGGGCTGGCGCACGGTCGCCTGCGTGCCCAGCACCCCGATCACACGGCTTTTGGACCCCAGTGCGGCAGGCTTGACTGCCGGGACTGTGCCGACGACGGGAATATCGAGTGCCGCCCTGATAACGGACAATGCAATGGTCGATGCAGTATTGCAGGCAATGACGGCAAGGCGCGGACGGTATCGTTCCACCAACCGTCCCAGCAACGCCGGAACCCGCGCGGCGATTTCCGCCTCGGTCTTTGTACCATAGGGATAGAAGGCGGAATCGGCAACATAAACGACGGGCGCATTCGGCAGCAACGTTCGCGTAGGAGCCAAAATCGACAATCCGCCGACGCCGGAATCGAAAAAAAGCAGGGGCGCGGTTTCAGGGATCATCTATATCCGAAATGTTGTTGGCGGTGTGTTGCCTTTTAACGATCCACCCGCACTTGTCGAAGAATATTCCTATCTTATCGCTGCCCTGCACTCGTTTTCATCCCTTCGTCATTGCGGCAACGCAATAAGAGTCTATAGTTAACCGGGCAGAGGGCAAGAGTGGGACTTCATGAACATTATGTGGCTTCCGGCGACAGCGCTTGTGCTGGGCTATCTGCTCGGTTCGATTCCGTTCGGCCTGTTGCTGACCAGGGCGGCTGGTGGGGGCGATTTACGCAAGATCGGGTCGGGCAATATCGGCGCTACCAATGTGCTGCGCACCGGCAGGAAGGGGATTGCCGCAGCAACTCTGCTATTTGACATCGGCAAGGGCGTGGCCGCTGTGCTCGTCGGCGCTATCCTGATGGATGGTGGCGGGGTTCTGGGCGGCGCGGGTGCGTTTTTCGGTCATTGCTATCCCGTGTGGCTCAAATTCAAGGGGGGGAAGGGCGTTGCGACCTATTTGGGTATTGCCTTGGCCCTGAACTGGTCCTGCGGCCTTGTTTATGCGGTAGTATGGATTTTGACCTTTCTCCTGCTGCGCTATTCATCGGTCGGGGGGATGCTTGCCGCTATTTCCGTGCCGGTAAGTGCGGCAGCCTTTGGCCATTTCGAACTGGTTCCGCTCTTTCTCGCCCTCACGCTGGTCGTATTGTGGAAACACCGCGGAAATATCATGCGGCTCCTTACGGGCACTGAACCCAAGGTGGGCCGAACACATTGAGAATGGATAATTTCGCGGCGCAGGATCATCTCGCTTGCCTGCAGCTCATTCGTTCAGCAAATATTGGACCGGTGACTTATCTTCATCTCATTGCCCGTTATGGTACGGCGCAGGCGGCGTTGCGTGCCATTCCCGGTCTTGCGGCGCGTGGCGGCGGACGAGCGCCACGTCTGGCTGAACTAGCCGGCATTGAGAGGGAGGTGGAATGCGTGCAGGCGCTTGGCGCGCGCTACTTGTTTCTTGGACAACCACACTATCCGCCCTTGCTGGCCGAAATAGAAAATGCGCCGCCCGTGCTCATCTATCGTGGCCGTCTTGATCTGCTCGACCGGCCCATGATCGCGATGGTGGGCGCGCGCAATGCATCGGCCGCCGCCTGCCGCTTTGCGCGTGGTCTTGCCCGCGATTTGGGTCGTGCAGGGGCAAGTGTTGTGTCCGGCCTTGCGCGCGGGATCGACACGGCGGCCCATGAAGGATCGCTGGAAAGCGGCACGATCGCTGTCATTGCAAGCGGCATAGACATTGCCTTTCCACCGGAAAATGCGGCGCTTCAGGAAAAGATAGCCCATGAGGGGCTGTTGTTGGCCGAACAACCTCCAGGTACGGAGCCGCGCGCACGGCATTTCCCCTATCGCAACCGAATCATTGCCGGACTGTCCATCGGGGCGGTGGTTGTGGAGGCCGCGCCCCGTTCAGGTTCATTAATTACAGCCCGGCTTGCGGCGGAGGCGGGCAGGGAGGTGATGGCCGTCCCCGGCTCCCCGCTCGATCCCCGCGCACAGGGCTGCAACAGCCTTATCCGTGAAGGCGCAACGCTGATCCAGAGTGCTGCCGACGTTATGGAAGCGGTCGGCCCCATGGATGCACGGTTCGTTCGTCAGCATAATATCCCCTTCGCCCATGAGCCGGTTGCCGCCGATGCGACCGAACGGGAGCGGCAGGACATCCTGAGCCTGCTCAGCTTGACGCCGGCGCCAGTCGACGAACTCATCCGCCAGTCCGGATTGCCGCCCGCCATCGTCCAGACGGTGCTGCTCGAACTGGAACTCGCGGGCCGTCTGGAACGTCACGCAGGCGGCAAAGTTTCGCTGGCCTGACGCTCATCACTTGCCCGTACCCCATATATGCGCCTATCCAGCGGCCTCTTGACGGCGGGGGTGGTTCATCGCCAGCCTCGTGCGTGTACGCGTAAAAATCGGGAAAACTGGACACATGCAGCTTGTCATCGTCGAATCGCCGGCCAAGGCGAAAACCATCGAGAAATATCTGGGTGGCGATTATCGCGTGCTGGCGTCCTATGGCCATATTCGTGATTTGCCAGCCAAGGACGGCTCGGTCGACCCTGACAATGGCTTTGAAATGGCCTGGGAAAATTATGCCGACAAGGGCAAACAGCTTAAGGCCATCACGGATGAGGCAAAAAAGGCCGACCGTCTGATTCTGGCAACTGACCCTGATCGGGAGGGCGAAGCGATCAGTTGGCATGTGCAGGAAGTTCTGAGAAAGAAAAAGGCGCTTCCTCAAAAGGTTGATCGCGTTACTTTTAACGCTATCACAAAAGATGCCGTGTTGCAGGCGATGGCGCACCCGCGTGCATTGGATGAAGATCTGATCGACGCTTACCGGGCCCGTCGCGCCCTCGATTATCTGGTCGGGTTCACCCTTTCGCCAGTCTTGTGGCGTAAACTTCCGGGCGCAAAATCGGCGGGCCGCGTGCAATCAGTGGCCCTGCGTCTTGTGGTAGAGCGCGAACGCGAGATCGAATTATTCAAACCCCAGGAATACTGGTCCGTCGCCGCCGAAATGGAACAGGATGGCCAAAGCTTCACCGCGCGCCTCGTCCGCTGGAAGGGTGAGAAGGTCGAAAAAATGACGCTCGGCCAAGAGGCAGAGGCCCTGGCCGCTAAAGCGGATGTCGATGCGGGGCAGCTCAAGGTTGAGAGCGTCGAGACCAAACCGATCACCCGCAATCCGCCGCCGCCGTTCACAACATCGACAATCCAGCAGGAGGCCGCGCGCAAGCTGGGATTTTCCGCCAGCCATACCATGCGAATCGCGCAGCAACTTTATGAAGATGGCGCAATCACCTATATGCGGACCGACGGCGTGCAGATGGATCACAGCGCCATCTCCGCCGCGCGCAAGGCGATCACGGACCGTTACGACGGCGCCTATGTCCCCGACAAGCCGCGCCAGTACCAGACCAAGGCCAAAAATGCGCAGGAAGCGCATGAAGCGATCCGTCCCACCGATTTTTCGCGTGATCGGGTAGGATCTGGCGATCATGCAAAACTCTACGAACTGGTCTTCAAGCGCGCATTGGCCAGCCAGATGGCCTCTGCTCGAATGGAGCGTACGACAGTCGAATTGCGCGACGGCACGGGCCGAACCGGCCTGCGGGCGACCGGGCAGGTGGTCATTTTCCCGGGTTTTCTGACGCTGTATGAAGAAGGCGTCGATGACAGCGACGACGAGAATGGCAAGCTGCTACCTCGCCTGAAAGACGGGGATGCGCCGGCCAAGAAATCCGTCGCCGCCGACCAGCATTTTACACAGCCGCCACCGCGTTACAGCGAGGCAAGCCTTGTCAAAAAGCTGGAGGAACTGGGCATCGGCCGCCCTTCCACTTATGCCTCGACGCTGCAGACGCTCAAGGACCGCGACTATGTGCGGATCGAAAAAAACCGCTTCTTTGCCGAGGAGAGCGGGCGGCTCGTAACAGCGTTTCTGGAACGATTCTTCGAACGCTATGTATCCTATGATTTCACTGCCGGACTTGAGGATGAGCTGGACGAAATCAGTGGTGGCCGTGCGGCATGGCAAAAGGTGCTTGAAGACTTCTGGCGCGATTTCAAGCCAAAGACAGCCGAAGTCATGGAGCAGAAACCCTCCGACATTACTGCCGAACTGGATACGTTCCTTGCCCCCATGCTGTTCCCCGACAAAGAGGATGGCAGCAACCCGCGCGCCTGCCCGCTTTGCAGCGATGGCAAGCTGTCCCTTCGCGGCGGGCGCTTTGGCGCGTTTATCGCCTGCTCCAATTATCCAGAATGCAAGTTCACCCGCAAATTCGGTCAACCCGGCGGCGATTCCAATGGGGACAGCAACGGCCCTGAAATATTGGGTCAACACCCCGAAACGGGGTTGGACATTGTTCGGAAATCCGGCCGCTTTGGTCCTTACATAGAAATGGGCAGCGGCAAGGAGGCGACACGCGGCTCCATTCCCCGCGATATTCCAGGCGAGGATTTTGGGCTGGAATGGGCAATCAAGCTGTTAAGCCTGCCGCGCACGATCGGCGATCACCCTGAAACCGGAAAGCCGATTACCGCCAGCATAGGCCGCTATGGCCCTTATCTTGCCCATGATGGTAAATATGCCAAGCTTTCTGGCACCTTGGAGGTGTTCGATACTGGGATGAATGCGGTAGTTGCAAAGCTTGCCGATGCCGCCAACAGGGGCGGGCGGGCGACGAGTGCAAGCCGTGAACCATTAAAGCTATTGGGCGCGCATCCCCGCACGGGTCTGGATATCAAGCTGATGGATGGGCGTTACGGTGCTTATGTTACCGATGGTACGACCAATGCCACATTGCCCAAAACAGTCGAAAAGGATGCCCTCACATTAGAGGAGGCTGCTCAGCTTATTGACGAGCGAGCGGCCAAGGCTCCAACGAAAGGCAAGAAAAAGGCAGCTCCCAAGAAAAAAGCTGCACCAAAAAAGGCTGCTGCCAAAAAGGTAAAGGCTGGCTGAGTCCAATTGGGGCGCGGCCTGCAAGGTGCTGCGCCATTTCGCATATCAATTTATTTCTGCGTACAATAAAAAAGAGGCGGCCAGTGACTGGCCGCCTCTCATTTTTCCGTAGTGAACGCGCTATTATTCAGCGGCGTTTTCAACGGCAGTCGCGTTTTCAGCGACGTTTTCCATTGCCGTAGCGGCATTTTCAACGACGTTTTCAACAACTTCGTTCGAAGCGTTGGTTGCTTCTTCAGCAGGCTTCTCACCGCATGCGGCGAGGGCCATCAGGCTGGCTGCAGCAAAGACAACAGCGAATTTGTTCATGTTATAAGGCTCCCATAGCAATAAATCGCTTCGAAGCATCACGCCCGTCGCGAGCGGTCCGCATTAACGTGCGCGCACGGAACGTCAATAGTTTTTCGCAAAGGCGAACGGTTTCTTTATGCGTACGAAATGCTTTTATTCCTCCCAAAAGCTGCTTCTTCCCAATGTGTAAGGCGTTGGGAAGGGCGATATTAGCCTGATTCATTCTATGTAAACGCCTTGCTCAATACATTATGGGTATATGATGCGGGATAGTTTTGTGACGCACTGCGGCATAATCCACGGCCATTACTGACTGTTTTCATAGAGATGAGACCTGCCGTCAAAAGCGGATTTGCCAACGCGCGTCCGCTCGGTTAGTTCACGCGCAAATTCTCACCCCTTTCGGATCGTGGAGTCACCACTTATAATGGCCGTACAATACAGCTTCGTCATGAAGGGTCTGACCAAGACTTTTCCCGGCGCCAACAAGCCCGTTTTCAACGATATTCACCTGCAATTCCTGCCCGGTACAAAGATCGCCGTCATCGGCGTTAATGGCGCGGGCAAATCGACGCTGATGAAAGTCATCGCCGGGATCGACACGGAATTTCAGGGCGAAGCATGGGCCGCCGAAGGGATTAAAGTCGGCTATCTGGCGCAGGAACCTGAACTTGACGCCAGCAAGGACGTCAAAGGCAATGTCATGGATGGCGTACGTCCCGTTGCCGACATGATGGACCGCTTTAACGAAATCAGCGCGATCATGGGCGATCCGCCCGAAGATTGCGATTTCGACGCGCTGATGGACGAAATGGGCAACCTTCAGGAAAAAATCGACGCCGTCGATGGCTGGACACTCGACAACCAATTGGAAATCGCCATGGAAGCGCTCCGTTGTCCGCCGGGCGATGCCGACGTCGCATCGCTGTCGGGTGGTGAGAAGCGTCGCGTGGCGCTCTGCCGCCTATTGCTCGAAAAGCCGGACATCCTGCTGCTCGACGAACCGACCAACCACCTCGACGCCGAAAGCGTGCAGTGGCTGGAAAATCACCTTATCAATTATGCGGGCAACGTCATCCTCGTTACCCACGACCGCTATTTCCTTGATAATGTGGTGGGCTGGGTGCTCGAACTCGATCGTGGCCGGGGCCTTCCGTTTGAAGGCAATTACAGCGCATGGCTGGAAGCCAAGGCCAAGCGCATGGCACAGGAAGATCGTGAGGAAGCTGGTCGACAAAAGGCTATCAACGAAGAGCTGCAATGGATCAGGCAGTCACCCAAGGCGCGCCAGACCAAGAGCAAAGCGCGTATCCGTGCCTTTGATGAACTGGTCGAAAAACAGAACGCCCGAGCACCTGGCAAGGCGCAGATCGTTATCCAGACCCCCGAGCGCCTTGGCAGCAAGGTGATCGAGGCGAAAGGCCTGACCAAGGCTTATGGCGACAAGCTGCTGTTCGAAAATCTGGAATTCACCTTGCCTCCGGGCGGTATCGTCGGGGTGATCGGCCCCAACGGCGCGGGTAAATCTACGCTGTTCAAGCTTATTACCGGCAAGGAACAGCCCGACAGCGGCTCCATTGATATCGGCGATACAGTGAAGCTTGGCTATGTTGACCAGAGCCGCGATCACCTGAATCCCAACCATAATGTCTGGGAAGAAATTTCCGGCGGCCATGACCTGATGACTATCGGCAAACATGAAATGCAGACCCGCGCCTATGTCGGCGCCTTCAACTTCAAGGGTGTTGATCAGCAGAAAAAGGTCGGTCAACTGTCAGGTGGCGAACGCAACCGTGTCCATATGGCGAAGCTGCTGAAAGAGGGCGGCAACGTCCTGCTGCTCGACGAACCGACCAACGATCTTGACGTCGATACATTGCGCGCACTGGAAGACGCGCTGGAAAACTTCGCTGGTTGCGCCGTGGTTATCAGCCATGATCGCTTCTTCCTTGACCGTCTGGCAACCCATATCCTGGCGTTCGAGGGCGACAGCCATGTGGAATGGTTCGAGGGGAACTTCGAATCCTATGAGGAAGACAAGCGCCGCCGCTTGGGCGATGCAGCGGACAGGCCGACGCGTTTGGCGTACAAGAAATTGACGCGATAGAGGTGCAGTAATCGGCGCCGGCCTTACGCCGGCGCAAATTGGCCTGTGTCTTCGTCCAATATATGCAGCACGCCATCGGAAATGGCGAAAAACGCGCCGATCAGGCGCAGTTCGCCATTTCGTTCCTTCTCCCGGATGCAGGGAAAGGTGCGCAGGTTCGCCAGGCTGACTTTAACGCCTTCATGTTCCATCGCCCGATGGGATTCGCGGCTGTGTTCATTCCCGTATTGGGCCACAACCTTGGCACGGGCTTCATCCAGCAGGTCAATCCAATGCGCAATGAAGCCGCCCTCGCCCGGCGGGGCATCTTTCAGCTCTTGCGTCAATGCTGCGTGACAACCACCGCAGCGGCCATGGCCCATGACCAGTATTTCGCTTACCCCGATCACCTGCACCGCAAATTCCAGTGCAGCGGAGACGCCATGGCGACCAGGCGCCATTTCGAAGGGGGGCACCAGTGCGGCCACATTGCGCACGACAAAGACTTCGCCAGGATTGGTGTCGAATATTTGCGCCGGATCAACCCGGCTGTCAGAACAGGCAATGATCATGACGCCCGGACTTTGCCCATCGCGTAATTCATCCCAGCGTTCGCGCTGTTGCGTCCATCCGGTTTCACGGAAACGGCGGTAGCCCGCCAGCATATTGTCAAAGTCGGCCATGCATTTCGCATATGCATAGTTAAAGGGGGGTGGCAAGTGATCGCATACATCGCTATCTGGGCAGCATGAACGAAGTGACCCGCATCGAACCCGAAAGTCCGCGTCCAGAACGGCAACGCAAGCCGGACTGGATTCGCGTGAAGGCTCCAACCAGTGCCGCTTTTGCCGAAACCAAACGGCTGATGCGGTCGAAAAACCTGGTCACTGTATGCGAAGAGGCTGCTTGCCCCAATATTGGCGAGTGCTGGACCAAGAAACATGCGACGGTCATGATCCTTGGCGATACTTGCACGCGGGCCTGTGCCTTTTGCAACGTCAAGACAGGCATGCCACGTGCAGTGGACAAGCTGGAGCCTCAACATGTGGCCGAGGCCGCTGCGCAAATGGGGTTGAGCCATATCGTCATCACTTCGGTTGACCGCGATGACCTGCCCGATGGCGGAGCGAGCCAGTTCGTCAAGGTGATCCGGGCGTTGCGTGATATGACGCCGCAGACAACCATTGAGATCCTGACCCCGGATTTCCGCAACAAGGCGGACTCGGCGGTCGAATCGATCGTTGCGGCGCGGCCCGACGTTTACAATCACAATCTGGAGACAGTTCCTCGTCTTTACCCCACGATCCGACCGGGCGCGCGCTATTATGCCTCGTTGCGCCTGCTTGAAAGCGTGAAGCGGCATGATCCGTCGATCTTCACCAAGTCCGGGATCATGCTGGGCCTGGGTGAAAATCGGTTGGAAGTGCATCAGGTGATGGACGACATGCGCTCTGCCGACATCGATTTCCTGACCATGGGTCAGTATCTGCAACCAACGCCGCGTCATACCAAGATCATCGACTTTGTGACGCCGCAGGCTTTTGACGCCTATGCGGCTATTGCGCGGGCCAAGGGTTTCCTGCAAGTGGCGTCGAGTCCGCTCACGCGTTCAAGCTATCACGCTGGCGAGGATTTCGAACAGATGCGCGCGGCCCGCGAGGCAAAGCTGGCCAGAGAGAGTAATGCCAAAGCATAGCGAAACCCGCCATCTGCCTCACACGCCAGAGCAAATGTTCGACCTTGTGTGCGATGTCAGGCGTTATCCTGAATTTTTGCCCTGGGTTAGCGCCGTTCGCGTGCGTTCAGACAGCAGTACCGCGATGGAAGCGGATCTGATTGTAGGGTTTAAGGCCCTGCGCGAAAGCTTCACATCACGCGTGCACAAGGTTCGTCCGACTGAAGTCGATGTCGACTATCTCGACGGGCCGCTGAAATATCTCCACAATCACTGGCGCTTCCGACCTGATGGGGCAGGGGGGACGTTCGTCGAATTCTCCGTGGATTTCGCCTTTAAAAGCCATTTGTTCGAAATGCTGGCCGGGCAAATGTTCGACCGTGCGCTCCGCAAGATGATCGGCGCGTTCGAAGAGCGGGCAAAGACGCTTTACGGCGCCGTATCCGGCATCAGCAGTTCCAGCGCGCACAGCGCCGCCTGAAGCCGTACCGATCCGCGCCCTTCATTCGCAAAGGCGCGCGTGTCGGCAATAATATTTTCCGGGTCCTCATCGCGTTCTGCCTTGGCAAAAACGACGGTTCCAACAGGTTTCTTGTCGCTGCCTCCGTCCGGTCCAGCGATTCCGGTGATGGCGACCGCAACATCGGCCTTCGATACATTGAGCGCCCCCTGCGCCATACCCCAGGCGACTGCGATCGATACCGAACCGAATGTTTCAAGAACGTCCTGGCTGACCTTCAGCAATTCCATCTTGGATTCGTTGGAATAAGTGATGAACCCGGTTTCGAACACATCGGAAGATCCCGGAATTTCAGTAAGTGCCGCCGCGACAAGGCCGCCGGTGCAGCTTTCCGCCAGCGCAATCTTGCGTCCAGCAGCGCGATTTGCATCGATCACCTTGCGCGCGGCTTCAACCAGCGCGATGGGAAGAAGGGTGTCAGTCATGGCGTTAGGATATCCCGGGAAGGGTTAGTGTGGCAATGGCCTGTGCAGCAATGCCTTCGCCGCGCCCTGCAAAGCCCAGCCCTTCGGTGGTCGTTGCCTTCACGCCGACCTGATCCGGCGTGATCCGCAGAATTTCTGCAATGCGTGATCGCATGGCGTCACGATGCGGCCCGATTTTCGGAGCTTCGCAGATAATGGTAAGGTCGACATGGGCGATCTGGCCTCCGCGTGCGGCAACTCTCTCACGCGCATGTTCCAGGAATATGACAGACGCGGCGCCCCGCCATTGGGGATCGGACGGCGGAAAATGGCTGCCGATATCGCCTTCTGCCAAGGCCCCGAAAATAGCGTCGGTCAGGGCGTGGAGGGCAACATCGGCATCGCTGTGTCCGCTCAACCCCTTGTCATGGGGAATATGAACGCCGCCCAGCCATAATGGTACGTCCGCCACCAGGCGGTGCACATCATAGCCCATGCCGGTACGGGTTGAACATTGTCCCACCAAACGTTGCTCGGCCAAGGCAAAATCGCCGGGATAGGTGAGCTTCTCAAGCATGGAGTCCCCTTCGACCAGGATGACGTCATGGCCGGCTGCACGGACAATCTGCGCGTCATCAGACGCATCCATGGCGTCGTTCCAAACACGATGTGCCGCCAATATGGTATTGAAGTCAAATGCTTGCGGCGTCTGGACGCGGACAAGACCCGTGCGGTCAACGCCATCGCCAAGGATCGTGTCGCCATGGGCCAATGTGTCGACGACCGGCAAAACGGGAATGGCGCCTGATCTGTGATCCAATGCGCCCAGCAACCGATCGGCGA
>JAENVZ010000080.1 GCA_016650315.1 Alphaproteobacteria bacterium
GATATAGCCGCGCCGGACACCCCGGCTTTCGCGCTGGCCGGTGCCCAGCACGGTCAGTTCGCCCTTGTCGCCGACGCCGGCGATCAGGGCGGAGATTTTCCATGATCCGATATCAAGAGCAGTAATCAGCTTGTCATATCGCGGCTGCGCCATGACTCACCCCTCCCCATCCGTCAGATTTTCAGGCGTCACGGCCTCATCCTTGCTTTTTGCAGCAACCGCGTCCTGCGTCTTGGGCAGGCGCAAGACGAACTTGTCGGGATCGCGCATGTCGAAACGCATAATGCCACGCCCAAGCAGCCGGTTGACGCCATCCATGCGAGCGAAATTAACGAGCGCCGCCGACGCCTGCTCACTACCTTCGGGCAGGGACAGCGTCTCGCCTGTCTGGAAACGCAGGTCCCAGCGGCGATTGCCCACCCAGGTCGCCCCTGCCAGCATGGGTTTGAGTGCAGGAGCCGCCTCCATCAGTTCATTGAGTGCGGCAGTGTTCAGATTGGCATTGGGTCCAACGACCAGCGGCAGATCGGGCATGGCGGACAGGTCGACTGGCTGCAACACCGTACCGCGCACGTCAATCAGGCTTAATTTCCCTTTATTCTGCCAGACCGCCACCGGCTTGCGTTCGACAATATCGATGATCAGCGTGTCGGGCAGACGGCGGGAAACACGCGCATCCTGCACCCAGCCAAGTTGCATCAGGTCGCTGCGCAGCTTCACAAGATCGACCGAGGGCATGGAGCGTTCATGCTGGCCCAGAGCAATGGCATATACGGGCAGCTCGTCCATCCGCTCAATGCCGCGCACTTCCACCTTTCTGACCTCAAAGCCGGCCCTGCGGGCCAGATCGGAAAATTCCTGTTGCGCCATGCCTGGCAGACCTATGAACCACGAAAAACCACCTAGCGCCGCAGCCACCAACAGCATGATCGCCCAGGTCCCCATCTTGTGAAGCGTTGCGTCACTGAACGGTAGTCCGGCGAGGAAACGATCGACCCGCGATCGGCGTTTCATGGAACGCCCGGTCGACTTGCGTTTGACCTTGCGGTTGGCCGCACCGCCGCGCCTGATCGTTGCCGCGCTCATAAAGCCTCCTCCACAATCTGCTCGACCAGTTCGGCGTAATCAATGCCAAGCCTTGCCGCCTGTTCGGGGACGAGGCTGAGCGGCGTCATGCCCGGCTGGGTATTGACTTCCAGCAGGAATAGGCCCGCCAATCCCCGTTCATCATCCCAGCGAAAGTCGGACCGGGACGTCCCCTTGCAGCCCAGAAGCTGATGCGCCTTGAGCGCAATCGCCTTGCAAGCCTCTGTAATATCATCAGGAATGTCTGCGGGGCAAATATGATCCGTCATGCCGTCAGTATATTTGGCGTCGAAATCGTAAAAGCCGCTTTTGGGGCGCAGTTCGGTCACCAGCAAGGCTCGCCCGCCAAGAACGGCAGTGGTCAATTCGCGCCCACGGATAAAAGGTTCGGCCAGAAGATGGTCGAATTCCTGCCACGGCCCTGCGACATTGCGGCCAATGGGCGTGCCGTGATTGCCATCCGCAGTCACAATGGCGACACCGACCGAGGACCCCTCGTTGACGGGTTTCAATACATAGGGACGCGGCAACGGATCAGCGGTGTAGAGGCTTTCGCTTTCCACCATCAAACCGCCGGGCATGGGGATGCCGTGTGGAACCAGCGTTTGCTTGGTCAGTTGCTTGTCGATGGCGATGACCGAGGCGGCAAGGCCACTGTGGGTGTATTTCAAACCCATCAGGTCCATCATGCCCTGAACGGTGCCATCTTCACCCGGAACGCCGTGCAGCGCGTTGAAAACGACATCAGGCGCAGCGTCGGCAAGGCGGGCGGCGACATCATGGCCCATGTCGATGCGGGTAACGGTGTGCCCCCGGCTTTCAAGCGCCTTGGCAACCCCTTCCCCACTCATCAGCGAGACCGAACGTTCGGCGGACCAGCCACCCATCAGGACCGCGACATGCCAAGGGCCGCGGGTCATACCCCTCTCTCCTTCAGGGGAGAGGGTTGGGAGAGGGGGAAATTTTGGCCAATGCGCTGGATTTCCCATTGCAGGGTCACGCCGGTCTTGTCCTTGACCCGATCACGAACGTCCTCGCCCAGCGCCTCTATGTCGGCGCTCGTCGCGCCGCCAAGGTTGAGGAGGAAATTGCAGTGTTTCTCCGACACCTGCGCCGCGCCTCTGGTCAGGCCCCGGCATCCCGCTTCATCAATCAGGCGCCATGCCTTGTCGCCGTCGGGGTTCTTGAAGGTCGATCCGCCGGTGCGAGAGCGGAGCGGTTGGGACGCCTCGCGTTCGGCAGCGATGCGGTCCATTTCCGCACCGATGGCCGCAGGGTCGCCAAGTACGCCTTCAAACAGCGCCTCAACAACGATAGATTCTTCGGGAAGCTCACTGTGGCGATAGCTGTAACCAAGGCGGTCGGCTTCCCATGTCTCAACCCGGCCATCGCGCAGGACCAGCGTGCATTCGACCAGAATGTTGCTGGCTTCGCGGCCATAAGCACCCGCGTTCATCCGTACCGCGCCGCCAACCGTACCGGGAATGCCGCGTAGAAATTCAAGGCCCGCAATCCCCGCATCGCGCGCGGCGCTTGCCACACTGATGCCCATGGCGGCGGCGCCCGCACGGACCCGATTGCCGGGTTCGGCGATGACCTTGGCCATGGCTTTGGGCAGACGGACGACTACGCCTGCCACGCCGCCATCGCGGACGATTAGGTTGGAACCGACACCAACGGGCAAGACCGGCACGGCAGGATCAAGGTCGCTCAGAAAAGCGGAAAGATCGCCCACATCCTTTGGCCGCACCAGATATTCCGCAGGGCCACCGGTGCGGAACCAGATGAAGTCGGCAAGGCTGCCCTGTTCCTCTATGCTGCCATGAAGGCGAGGAAGGGTGGCAACGCCATTCATC
>JAENVZ010000081.1 GCA_016650315.1 Alphaproteobacteria bacterium
GACAATGCCGCCGCGCACGGCAAATTCGCCAGCGTCGGCCACCGTCTCGACGCGGACATAGCCGTTGGATTGCAGCAATTGGGCCAATGCATCGATGGCGATACTCTCACCCGGCTCCAATCGCGCCACCAGTTGCCGGATGCGAAAGGGCGTCAGCGTGCGTTGGGTAAGCGCATTGATGGTGGTCAGCACCAGTTGCGGCTTGCCGGTTTTTTCTTGCAAGGCGTGCAGCCCCGCCAGCCGTTCCGACATCGACCGCAGCGACGGCGATGCGCGATCATAGGGCAGGCAGTCCCAGGCGGGAATACGGATGATCTGCAATTCCGGGGCGAAATAGGCGGCGGTGTCGGCCACGGCGGCCATGGCACTGTCATCAGGCGCGATATAGACGGCGCGGCTCTTTGCCCCGCGCGCAAGATCCGCGAGCAGCCAAGGCTGAAACCCCTGCGGTACGCCCGCAAGGGTGAGGGGGGTGGAAGCTGTGAGGATCTTTTGGAGGTTGGTCATATCAGGCGGGTTGTTTCCGTTCGTCCCGAGCAGAGTCGAGAGACCTTGCGCGAACGTCCCTCGACTCTGCTCGGGACGAACGGATGTGGATCAGGGGGAATTGGGAGTCACTCGAATATCTCAATGAAATCCAGCTTCTTCATCGCGTCCATCAGAGGGCCGGCGTATTCCGCAGGGACGGGCTGCATGCCAATGGCCCATGCCATGACATCGACATCATCCTCATCCAGCAGGCGCTCAAACCATTGCAGGTCCGGTTCCGACCATTCCGTCCCATAGCGGTCGAAAAAGCCGCCTATCATCATGTCGGCCTCTCGCGTGCCGCGATGCCAGGCGCGGAAGTGAATGCGGCGCAGGCGAATGTCGTTTTCCATGGCAGCTTGGCCTCTTCTGTATCGGGCACATAATAATTGGCCGGCAGAGGCTTTCATGGCCTGCCAGCTTCGATATAAGCGCTCTTAGACATGCGACCCGATATTCTCAATCCGCTCTTTGCCGAAATTTCGGCGCTGAAAGGCATCGGCCCGACGCTGGCCAAGCCATTGGAGCGTCTTGGCCTTGCGCGGGCGGTCGATGTGGCCTTTCACCTGCCGACCAGCTGGATCGACCGCAAGCGCGTGAGCGAACTGGACATGGCAGATGCGGGGCGGGTCATTTCCATCGAATTGACCCCGGTTGAATATAAGGCGACGGGCAGCGCGCGGGCGCCTTTTCGTGTCCATGCCACAGATGCGCACGGCAATTACGTCTCGCTCGTTTATTTTGGCCGGAATTCGGGCTGGGCGCGCAAGTTGCTGCCGCTTCATGAAACGCGGTTCATTTCGGGCAAGCTGGAAAGCTATGGCCAGGAACTGCAGATCATCCATCCCGACTATGTTCTGCCCCCCGATGAAGCAGGTGACGTTCCCGAACGCGAACCAGTTTATGGCCTGTCCGAAGGTCTGACCAACAACCGTCTTCGTCATCTGGCGGAACAGGCCGTGGAGCGTGCGCCCGACCTGCCCGAATGGATCGAACCCAGCGTCCTTGCGCAAAAGCGCTGGCCCGTTTGGCGCAACGCGCTTGTCGCTGCCCATGCAGAGCCAGGTAATGCACAGGCGCGCGAACGCCTTGCCTATGATGAGATTTTCGCAGGCCAGCTTGCCCTGATGCTGGTGCGCGCCACCGCCCGGCGCAGGCGCGGCGTGCCGGTGCAGGGCGATGGGCATCTGCGTGCAATGGTCAAACTCCCGTTCGAGCCCACCAGTGCGCAGCGCCGCGCCAATGCGGAAATCGCGGGCGACATGGCGCAGGGGCAACCCATGCTCCGCTTGTTGCAGGGGGATGTAGGCGCAGGCAAGACGGTGGTGGCCCTGATGGCGCTGCTCAATGCCGTGGAGGCAGGTATGCAGGGAGCCATGTTGGCCCCGACCGAAATCCTCGCGCGGCAGCATTTTGGGACCCTGCAGAAAATGCTGGCAGGCGTGCCGGTCAACATTGCCATCCTGACTGGCCGGGACAAGGGCAAGGCGCGTGAATCTACGCTCATGGGTTTGGCAGACGGTTCGATCGACATTCTGGTGGGCACCCATGCGATCTTTCAGGAGGCGGTGACTTACAAGAATCTCGCGCTTGCCGTGATTGACGAGCAGCACCGGTTCGGTGTTGCCCAGCGGATGATGCTGACCGACAAGGCGGAGCGCACGCCGCATCTGCTCGCCATGACGGCAACGCCGATTCCGCGCACGTTAACGTTGACCTATTATGGCGAAATGGATGTGTCGCGCCTGGATGAAATGCCACCGGGTCGCCAGCCCATCGAAACGCGGGTCATGTCGGCAGAGCGCCTGCCGGAAATTGCCGACGCGCTGGGCCGCCATATGGCAGGCGACGGACAGGCCTATTGGGTTTGTCCACTGGTCGAGGAAAGCGAAAAGACCGATCTTGCCGCCGCGCAAGCGCGCGCAGAAGCACTCAAAATGCGTTTCGGCGATGCCATCGGCCTTGTTCACGGGCGCATGAAAGGACCGGAAAAAGACGCCGTCATGGGCCGGTTCCAGCGCGGCGAAATCCGGGTACTGGTCGCCACCACCGTCATCGAAGTCGGCGTCGATGTGCCCAATGCCACGCTGATGATTGTCGAGGGGGCTGATCGTTTCGGTCTTGCCCAGCTTCATCAGTTACGGGGCAGGGTAGGGCGCGGCGACAAGAAATCGGTCTGCCTTCTGCTATGGGGTGCAGAAAAATCGGACCAGAAGTTGTCAGATACCGCCAAGGATCGCCTTCGCATAATGAAGAACAGTAACGACGGCTTTTTTATCGCCGAGGAGGATTTGCGCCTGCGCGGTGCAGGTGAAGTTCTGGGTACGCGTCAATCGGGTGAAGCGCAGTTTCGCCTTGCGACCCCTGAACAGATCGATGCGCTGGTGTCCATTGCCCGTGATGATGCCCGATTGCTGATCGACCGCGACGGTGGCCTTGGCAGTCCGCGTGGCGAGGCGGCGCGGATATGCCTTTATCTGTTTGAACGGGATGCTGCGGTGGGTTTGCTCCGTAGCGGTTAGAGTATCGCGCGGAAAAGTGGGAACCGGTTTTCCGCAAAAAGCGATACGACAACAAAAATTTAGAGCAAACCGGGTGATTCACATATCGCGCGGTTTGCTCTAAGTCGTGGCCTACCAGACCTGTTGCCGTCCCGGCACGACGGTCAGCATCTTCGCATAGTCTTTTTCGGAAACCGGCGTAACGAATTCGGTGCCGATACGACCATCCTCAACCCAGCGAACCAGCGCCTCAATTTTTCCGCAATGGGGCAACCGGAGGATCAGCCGTTCGCTTTTCTGGATTGTCTCTTTCGTTCGAGCCATCAGTCCGAGCCGGGATATATTGACGATGTGAATATCACCCGACCCCTGATGTGACGAAAAACTCGTCTTGAAATCGACCAGATCCCTGCCCGTCCGCCGCACATGGATCGGGTTGGCAGGATCGCTCAACGACCGCAGGTTCTTCATGACGCACTCCGCTCTTCCCCACTGGAAAGCTAACGCCATTTTTCCTAACGAAATCTGTCAGATAATGGTTAACGCCGTAAAAAAGCCGTTGCGTTCAATCAACTATCAGGCCGTGCTTCTTGGTGCCGAAGCTGATTTTGTCGCCCACTGCAACGAGAGTTGCAGGATCGCTGACCGCCACATCGTTGATGCGGATCGCGCCTTCGGCGACCTTGCGTTTCACTTCCTTGTTGGATGACGCAAAGCCCAGTTCCGTATTGGCTTGCATGACATTCAACTGCCGCCCGCCAAGGCTGACGGTTGGCAAGTCCATACTCGTGGTGCCCAGTTCAAAGGTTTGGCGTGCCGTCTCCGCCGCCAGAATGGCAGCGTCGCGTCCGTGCGCCAGTGCCGTCGCCTCTTCAGCCAGCACCTTTTTCGCCTCGTTGATCTCCGCGCCCTCCAGCGCCTCCAGCCTTGCGATTTCGTCCAGCGGCAGGTCGGTGTAGAGCCGCATGAACCGCCCGACATCGGCATCCTGCGTGTTGCGCCAGAATTGCCAGTAATCATAAGACGACAGCATGTCGGCGTTAAGCCACACGGCGCCCTTGGCGGTCTTGCCCATCTTGCCGCCATCTGCCGTGGTGATGAGCGGGGTTGTCAGGCCGAAGACATGGCTGCCATCCACCCGGCGGGTCAGCTCAATCCCGTTGACGATATTACCCCACTGGTCCGACCCGCCCATCTGTAACCGGCATTCGGCCCGGCGCGACAGTTCCAGAAAGTCATAGGCCTGAAGGATCATGTAATTGAATTCAAGGAAGGTCAGCGGCTGTTCCCGGTCAAGGCGCAGCTTTACCGATTCGAAGGTCAGCATCCGGTTGATCGTGAAATGCCGCCCCATGTCGCGCAGGAAAGGCACATATTCCAGCGTGTCGAGCCAGTCCGCATTGTTGAGCATGATGGCGTCACTGGGGCCATCCCCAAAAGTCAGAAATCGTTCGAACACGCCCCGAATGGATGCGATATTCTCCGCGATCTTTTCCTCGGTCAGAAGCTGGCGGCTTTCGTCCTTGCCCGACGGATCGCCGACCTTGGTCGTTCCGCCGCCCATCAGCACGATTGGCTTGTGCCCCGCCTGTTGCAAGCGGCGCAGCATCATGATCGGCACCAGATTGCCGACATGGAGCGAGGGCGCGGTGGCATCGAACCCGATATATCCAGGAATGACCGCCTTGCCGGCAAGCGCGTCCAGCCCTTCCGCATCGGTCAATTGATGGATATAGCCTCGGCTCTCGAGCAGGCGCAGCAGATCGGATGTATATTGGGTCATGGCCGCGCGCGAATAGCATGGGGTTTTACGCTTGGGTAGGGTTTTGGCGAAAAGGGCGTTGATATGTCATCCGGCAAGCACCTGTTTGCCTGTCACCGGTTGCGGCGCACAAGTGTCGATGGTCGGCCCCTGCACTTTGGTGGTGGCGTATGGGGTGACAGGCGACATCGCCGCGCTGAAGATTCCTGCCCTCACAACACCGAACCGGCGTGACAATCTGTGGCAGGAGACCTGTTTCGAACTGTTTGTCGCGCTGGATAACGGCGGCTATGCCGAATATAATTTCGCGCCTTCGTCCTGCTGGGCGGCGTATCGTTTTGAGGGTTATCGCAGTGCTATGCGCGAGGTTGCCGGGGTTGCGCCTATCATGGAGGTGAGTGCGACGGAACACCGACTTAGCGTAACCGTGCAACTTGATCTGACCACACTGGTTCCTGATCTTGACCGCCGCGTTGGCCTTTCTGCTGTAATAGAGCAGGAGGATGGAAGCAAAAGCTGGTGGGCGCTTCAGCATCCATCGGAGAAACCGGATTTTCATCACCGGGATTGCTTTGCGCTGCAACTCGGGGCAGCGAGGGAAACATGAAATTTGGTATCGACAGACTTCTTTCCGATCCCGCCTTGCGCGCGCCGCTGGCTGGCAAGCGCGTGGCGTTGCTGGCGCACCCTGCATCTGTGACGGCGGATCTGACCCATAGTCTCGATGCGCTGGCTGCGTGCGACGATATTCATCTCAGCGCCGCATTCGGGCCGCAACATGGCCTGCGCGGGGACAAACAGGACAATATGGTAGAATCGCCCGACTTCAGCGATCCGGTCCTCGGCATCCCGGTGTTCAGCCTTTATGGCGAAGTGCGCCGCCCAACCGATGCGATGATGGACACATTCGACGTGATCCTGATCGATTTGCAGGATGTCGGGTGCCGCATCTACACCTTCATCACGACGCTGCTCTATGTGCTGGAGGCGGCGGCAAAGCATGGCAAGCAGGTCGTCGTGCTCGATCGGCCGAACCCGGCGGGGCGGCCGGTGGAGGGATTGACCCTGCGCCCCGGTTGGGAAAGTTTTGTGGGGGCAGGGCCGATGCCGATGCGGCACGGCATGACGCTGGGCGAGTTGGGACACTGGTTCATCGCGCATTACCGGATCGACGTCGATTATTCGGTGGTGGAGATGGAGGGGTGGCAGCCGGACGCCGCGCCCGGATATGGCTGGCCTGGGGATGCGCGCATCTGGATAAACCCCAGCCCCAACGCGCCGAACATCAATATGGCGCGCGCCTATGCCGGCACGGTGATGCTGGAAGGAGCGACCTTGTCTGAAGGGCGGGGAACGACGCGCCCACTTGAACTGTTCGGCGCGCCGGATATCGATGCGTGTGCCGTCATCGCGGAAATGCGGCGTTTGGCGCCCCAATGGCTGGCGGGCTGCGTGTTGCGCGATTGCTGGTTCGAACCGACTTTTCACAAGCATGTTGGCAAGCTGTGCAGCGGCGTCCATATCCACGCCGAAGGGCCGCATTACGATCATGCGGCGTTCCAGCCCTGGCGGGTGCAGGCGCTGGCGTTCAAGGCGATCCGGTCGCTCTTGCCAGAATATGACCTGTGGCGTGATTTTCCCTATGAATATGAACTGGGTAAACTGCCCATCGACGTCATCAACGGCGGCCCGTTGTTACGGGAATGGGTCGATGACAGGGCAGCCATGCCTGATGACCTCGATATGCTGGCTATGCCTGATGAGCAGGCATGGGAACAGGAGCGTAGCGGTTATCTTCTTTATTGATGCATAATTTTGCTTACCGCTTCAGGTTCAACTTCTGTCATGCAAGGACAAGGCAATGGAATTTCCGCTTACGCGGGAATGACGAGACGATTCTTGATAAAAGAATACACCATCATCATAACGGGATTTCGTTGTGATCCTGGAACATTTTGACTGCCAGAGAGTTTCTTACCCAAGATTAAGCACCACCAGATAAATAGTCTGTTTGCTTTTTGGGGAGAGTTATCGTGCCTCTTATTACCGTGGTCATAGTTCTCATTGTTGTTGGAGTGCTGCTCTGGCTCATTAACAGCTACCTGCCGATGGACGGAAAAATCAAAAGCATCCTGAATGCGGTTGTTGTTATTGCTGTCGTCATTTGGCTTTTGCAGGTGTTCGGAGTGCTCGGTTCACTAGGTGCAATCCGTATAGGCAACTGAACCTTTTACGGCAGAACGGCGACTTTGCCTGCCAACAGACCCCTGAACGTTCGCGCGACCCATCACCGTTTTCGGCTTAATTCCCGCATCGCATCGTCCAGCCCGTCAAGTGTTAGCGGGTACATCCGGTCATGCATCAGCTCCCGCATCAGGCGGATCGACTGGGTATAGTCCCAATGGTCCTCATTGACCGGATTGAGCCACGCTGTAGCGGGATAGGTGTTGGTCAGGCGCTGCATCCAGGCGACGCCCGCTTCCTCATTATAATGTTCCACCGATCCGCCCGGATGGCTGATCTCATAGGGGCTCATCGATGCATCGCCAACAATGATCACCTTGTAGTCGTGACCATATTTATGAAGGATGTCCCAGGTGGGGATACGCTCGGCAAAGCGACGGCGATTGTCCTTCCACACGCCTTCGTACAGGCAATTGTGGAAATAGAAGAATTCCAGATCCTTGAACTCTGTGGTCGCTGCTGAAAACAGTTCCTCGCACAATTTGATATAGGGGTCCATTGATCCGCCTACGTCCAGAAACAGTAAAAGCTTCACCGCATTATGCCGTTCGGGCCGCATACGGATGTCGAGCCAGCCCTGCCGTGCGGTGTCATCGATGGTGCCTTCGATGTCGAGTTCGTCCGCCGCGCCTTCGCGGGCAAAGCGACGCAGGCGGCGCAGCGCGACCTTGATATTGCGGGTGCCCAGTTCGCGCGTGTTGTCCAGATTGGGGAATTCGCGCTTGTCCCACACCTTGATGGCGCGCTTGTGCTTGCTCTCGCCGCCGATCCTTACGCCTTCGGGATTATAGCCGCCATTGCCGAAGGGAGATGTGCCGCCCGTGCCGATCCATTTATTGCCGCCCTGATGCCGCCCTTGCTGCTCCTCGAGGCGCTGCTTGAGCGTTTCCATGATTTCGTCCCAGGAACCGAGCGATTTGATCTTCTCCATTTCCTCGGGCGTCAGATATTTTTCCGCCACGGCCTTGAGCCATTCATGCGGGATTTCGGCCTCCTGTGTGCCATAACTGGTTTCCAACCCTTTGAAGACTTTGGAAAAAACCTGATCGAATCGATCGAGTAATCCCTCATCCTTCACAAATGTTGCGCGCGCGAGATAATAGAATTCTTCGGGACGCCTTGAAATGACATCGCGGTCAAGTGCTTCGAGCAGCACCAGATGTTCTTTCATGCTGGCCGGAATGCCCGCTGCACGGAGTTCGTCGAGAAAATTGAAAAACATGGCCGATTATAACGGCGCATTGGCGACAGGCAAAGTTTTACGTTTAGCCTTAATGAAATTTTGACTAAATGACGGTGTATTGTGCATCGCAACATTATCTGTTGCATTTCCGGTTAAAGCAGGATTCAATATGTACGAGAGGCGGCAAGACTGGGGAACGCGGGTGGCGGACGGCGAATTGCTTGCAGATTTGGGTGAGCGCTGCGGGGATATGTCCCTGCAATGCAGCGATACCGCTGGTTTTTTGAGCAAGCTTAACCAGCGCATCCAGCAGGATGCAGCCCGATTGCACGAGTTGCAGGCCAATATGGAGCAACTGTCCGGCAATCAGATCGAAAGCAATTTCGCAAGTGCGGAACTGAAACAGACGGCGTCTCGCGCCCAGTCGATCATTGCCGAGGGCAATGCTGTAGCGACGCTCTCGCTCGATGAATTTACGACCCTGATCGCCCATGTCACCGGACTTGAAGAGAAATTGCGCAATTTCCTGGACATTATCGGAACCGTCGGCACGATTTCGGACGAACTGGGCGCGATTGCGCAACAAACCCGGATGCTGGGTATCAACGCGGCGATAGAGGCCGCGCGGGGCGGGGAGGCGACCAAAGGTTTCGCCGTGGTTGCCGACGAAATTCGCAGGCTTGCCACGCAGGCGGGCGAGTCCACATCCTTTGTTTCGGAAAAGCTCACGCAACTGGACCAGAGCGCCCGGGGCCTGATCGGCGGTGTTGAGGCGGGCATCGACTTGGGGCACAGGACTGGCGGGCAAATCGACCGTATCCGTTCCGTCATGACCGAAATTTCGGTGCTGATTACCCAGTTCCAGCAACGATCGGAGGCGATTTCCCACTGCAATCAGGAAGGGGCGAAGGATGTCGCGGTCCTGAAGATCGGACTGGAAGAATTTTGCGGAGCCGCGCAGGAAAGTGCGCGCGAAGTGGATGTGGCGCGCCTTCGGCTCGATGAGCTGGAAAGCCGTTCGAACAATATGCTCAATCTGACCGCGCACAGCGAAATTCCAACACGCAACAGCCCCTATATCGCAAAGGCGCTCGCGGACGCAGAGGAAGTGGGTGCCGTGATCCGCAAGGCACTGACCGCTTCGCACATCAGCGAAGCCGATCTGTTCGACACACAGTATCGTGCCATTCCAGGCCTGGATCCGGTACAATATAACACCAATTTCGTGCCCTTCGCCGACACATTCATCCGACCGTTGCTTGACCTCCAAACGGCAAAGGATGACGCCATTGTCGGGTGCTGCCTGGTCGATATGAACGGCTTCCTGCCCACACATATCAGCGCGCGCAGTGCGCCGCAGCGGCACGGACAGCGGCAATGGAACCTGGAAAATAGCCGCAACCGTCAGATTTTCATGGATAATCAAACGCGCCACGCGCTTGATAATGAAGGCGATTTCTTTCTCTACACCTATCGTCAAGATCTGGGCGAGGGACGTTACCGTGCGCTGCGCAGCGTGCTGGTGCCGCTCAATTTCAATGGCAGGCGGTGGGGATTGTTTGAACTGGGTTATCTGATTTAATCAACCACCTCGCCGGGTCATGAAGGCGAGGCGTTCGAACATCATGACGTCCTGCTCATTCTTCAGCAGCGCGCCATGCAAAGGTGGAATCGCCTTCGTGGGATCGCGTGACTGGAGGACGTCGAGCGGCATGTCTTCGGCCAGCAGCAGTTTTAACCAATCGAGCAGTTCGCTGGTCGATGGCTTTTTCTTCAGGCCCGGCACGTCGCGGATATCGTAGAAAATGTCCATGGCTTTGCTGACCAGAATTTTCTGGATGCCGGGGAAATGGACATCGACGATGGCCTGCATCGTGTTCCGGTCCGGGAACTTGATATAATGGAAGAAACAGCGGCGCAGGAACGCGTCGGGCAGTTCCTTTTCGTTATTGGACGTGATGATGACGATGGGGCGGTCCTTCGCCTTCACCATCTCACCGGTTTCATAGACATGGAACTCCATGCGATCGAGTTCCTGCAACAGGTCGTTGGGAAATTCGATGTCGGCCTTGTCGATTTCGTCGATCAGCAGGACGGGGAGCTGTGGCGCGGTGAACGCCTCCCACAGCTTGCCCTTGCGGATATAGTTGGAAATGTCGTGAACGCGCTCGTCACCCAACTGGCCGTCGCGCAGGCGAGCAACCGCGTCATATTCGTACAGACCCTGCTGTGCCTTGGTGGTCGATTTGACATTCCATTCGATCAGTGGCGCGCCGGTAGCCTTGGCGATTTCATAGGCCAGAACGGTCTTGCCAGTGCCAGGTTCGCCCTTCACCAGCAGCGGACGGCGCAGCGTGACGGCAGCGTTTACCGCGACTTTCAGATCGTCAGTCGCCACATATTGCTGCGTGCCTTCAAAGCGCATTCCTGTTCATCCCATCATGTTCAATGAGGCAGGGCATAGCATGGAGGCAGGGAGGCGCAAGATTTTTGCGCGAGGATTTCAGTCGATCTGCCGGGCCAGCGCACGGGCGCTCAACAGATCCCACAGGCCGCGATGCTGGCCCAGAAGCTGGCGCGCGCCGAAATGAACCGCGCGCTCGATGCTCTCATCCTCACAGATTGTGCTGGCGACGGTGAGTGTTTCATGGCGGTCTGGTAGTGCGGTGCGACGTGGGCTGAGACCCAGACGCAGGGCGGCGGCATCCAGGATTCGCCGAATCGCAATCCAGTCGAGCGCCAGCGCAAAGGCCGCGCCCATCGCGCAACCGCGCCGGTCGGATTGGGCAAGCATGTCCAGCGCGTGCCGCTGGGCAACAACCGCCGCTTCGGTGTCGCCCTGACCCGCTGTGCTGGGCGCGGGGCCTGCAACGACGGCCAGTTGCGTCAAATAGGTACGTTCGGCGGTAAAACCGTCCGCGGCCTGAATGAGCCAGCTTCGTGCGCCATTATCGGTGGTGCGCATCGCTGCGTGATCAATGACGCCGGGGTGGCGGCCATGCAACATGCATAAAAAGTGCACGGCGTCCGCCAGATTGGGAAGGTTGCGCGTCAAGTCGCCGCCCTGACCCATGCCGTTGGCGGATGCATGGCCATGTCCGGCTGTGCCATCGACATCAGCCAGCGTTAGCAGCAATTCGAATATGCTACCAACATTCCGCTGTCTCGCTGGATTTCCGTTCATGCGCATCGCCCTATGCCAGCACCTGAAGGTGCGAAATTGCTGTCAAGCAAAGGGATTAGCGCAATAGCGTAAACAGCCCGTTTACATGGGACGTAATTTAGCGACGAATTTCTGTGCGAAAGCCGAAAAATCCTTATTGATCAAGGAAACTACGCATTTTCCGGCTGCGGCTGGGATGTTTCAATTTGCGTAGTGCCTTTGCCTCGATCTGGCGGATACGTTCGCGGGTGACCGAAAACTGCTGGCCAACCTCTTCCAGCGTGTGATCGGTATTCATGCCGATGCCAAAGCGCATACGCAGCACGCGTTCCTCACGCGGGGTTAGGCTGGCGAGAACGCGGGTGACCGTTTCCTTCAGGTTCGCCTGAATCGCGGCATCGACCGGAATGATCGCGTTCTTGTCCTCAATAAAATCGCCCAGATGCGAATCTTCCTCGTCACCGATCGGCGTTTCGAGGGAAATCGGTTCCTTGGCGATTTTCATCACCTTGCGGACCTTTTCAAGCGGCATGGACAGGCGTTCGGCCATTTCCTCCGGCGTCGGCTCGCGGCCCTGTTCGTGCAGGAACTGGCGACTGGTGCGGACCAGCTTGTTGATCGTTTCGATCATGTGGACCGGAATACGGATGGTTCGCGCCTGATCGGCGATTGAGCGGGTGATTGCCTGCCTGATCCACCATGTCGCGTAGGTGCTGAATTTGTAGCCGCGACGATATTCGAATTTGTCCACGGCTTTCATCAGACCGATATTGCCCTCCTGAATCAAATCCAGGAATTGCAGACCGCGATTGGTGTATTTCTTGGCGATGGAGATGACGAGACGCAGGTTCGCCTCCACCATTTCCTTCTTGGCGATGCGCGCTTCGCGCTCGCCCTTCTGCACCATGTTGACGATACGGCGGAATTCGGACAGCGACATGCCGGTTGCTTGCGCGATTTCAGAAATTTCCACACGGATGCGATCGACCGCTCCGGCTTCCAGTTCGGCAAAGGCGGCCCATTTCTTGTCGATGCGCCCGACATTTTCCAGCCAGCCGTCTTCCAGCTCATGATTGACATAGGCGTCAAGGAAC
Organism: Alphaproteobacteria bacterium; assembly: GCA_016650315.1. Taxonomy (GTDB): domain Bacteria; phylum Pseudomonadota; class Alphaproteobacteria; order Sphingomonadales; family Sphingomonadaceae; genus Rhizorhapis. The sequence continues at coordinate 12,476 of JAENVZ010000081.1, forward strand.
GCCTTGCGCGGCACCTTGTGCCGTTCGGCAAGGCGGAGCATCTGTCCGCCAAGTGCGGTCAGGCGCCGGTTATAGGCGTATAGCTGATCGACCAGATATTCGATCTTGGCTCCATGAAACTGCACGCTTTCCACATGGGCGGTCAGTTCCTCACGCAGCTTGTGATATTTATTCTCTTCGCTTCTGGGGAAGTCATCGCCAGCGCCCAGCGCATCCAGCCGTGCGGTCTGCACCTTTGAAAACTTCTTGAACAGGGAAGTGATCGTTTCGAATTTTTCCAGCGCGCCGGGTTTCAGCAATTCTTCCATGGCGGCGAGCGAAAGGGTGTTGTCTTCCTCGTCATCGTCGTCGTCGCCGGGGCGCTTGGCGCGCCGCTCAGTCATGGAGTCCTCTTCGTCCTCCTCAGCCACTTCCTCAACGTCTTCTTCTTCCTTGAAGGTGGGACCAGCGGTCTTCTCGCTGATCTCGCCATCTTCCTCTGCACCCTCTTCAAGGTTTTCGGGCGCCGGGTCCTTGGACAGCATCGCATCAAGATCGAGAATCTCGCGCAACTGCATCTCGCCATTGTTGAGTGCAGTCGACCATTCGATGATGGCGTTGAAGGTGATCGGGCTTTCGCAAAGCCCTAAGATCATTGTGTCCCGTCCGGCCTCGATGCGCTTGGCGATGGCGATTTCACCCTCGCGGCTCAGCAGTTCGACAGCCCCCATTTCGCGCAGATACATGCGCACAGGGTCGTCGGTGCGGTCGATCGTTTCCTTCTTTTTTTCGGGAACCGAGGTGGAGGCTGCATCGTCATCCTCATCAGGCTGGTCAATCGCTTCGACCTCTTCCTCGGGACGTTCTTCGCCGTCTTCGCTGACTTCTTCGTTTTCGACGATGTTAACGCCCATGTCGTTGAGCGCAGCCATAACGTCCTCGATCTGTTCGGACGACATCTGGTCTTGGGGCAGAGCGCTGTTCAGTTCATCATAGGTGATATAGCCGCGCTTCTTTGCGCGGCTTATCAGCTTTTTGACCGACGCTTCATTCAGGTCGAGCAATGGCGCATCGCCGTTGTCCGCATCGTCGGTTTGCGTTTTATTCGCCTTGCTCGCCATTTATTCGCCTTAAACCTGTTGAACGTCCCACGGCCGTCATAAATTATCGTCAGGCTGCATCAGATCAGCGAGTCTCTGTTCATGCTCGGCTTTTAATTCCCGCAACTTCTGCTGTTGCGAGTAACTAGCCTCGTCTGTCGCTTCGCCCATCCTGCGCGTCGCCTCGGTCAGCGCGCTTTCTATTTCCGGTCCCGCCACCGTGACCCGAATCGCCTCGCCCAGATCGCGTCGGGCGCGGTCGGGATCGGCATCCTTGCGGGTGAAGGTGAAATTCAGCGCATCGGCCCGAAGCAGCCCTCTCGCCATATTATACAATTCACTCTGCCCCAATATGGTAAGGAGGGCGTCTGTATCAAGTATTTCCTTCGTCATTCCCGATGAAAGCAGAAATTCCATCAGCGCGGCCATTTGCGAATCGGCGATTTGCAGATGGGAAAGCTCTTCCAGATGCGCCCGTATCTCCATTGGATAGCGGATCAGGCCGCTGAGCACGCCGCGCAGCAAAATGCCTTCCATGCCCGAACCGCTGATCGCGCGCGCTTCGCCACCCACAGGTTCGAAAGCCGGGCGGAAACTACCTTTTTGCCAAGGTCGCCGATCACGCGACGGTTGGGCAAAGCTGTTTTGCCGCCGCTTGTAGAATAACCCGTCCAGCCGTTCGCGAAACGCCTGCCCATACAGGCTGCGCACATCGTCATGACCGATCTGCGTCACGATGTCGCGCAGGCGTTGCTTCAATCCGGCCCGCTGTTCAGGCGTATCAAGCGGTGCGCTTGCCACTTCATGGCTCCAGAGCCGATCGACCAGCGGCTCGGCTTTCCTCAAAATCGCCTCGAACGCTGCGCCCCCTTCTGCGCGAATCAGGTCGTCGGGGTCCTGTCCTGCGGGCAAGGTGGCAAAGGCAAGGCTGTGACCGGGCCGGAGCAGGGGCAGGGCGCGCATGGCCGCGCGGATCGCGGCCTTCTGTCCGGCGGCATCGCCATCGAAACAGAGAATGGGCACCTCTACCATTTTCCACAGCCGCTCGATCTGATGCTCGGTGAGGGCTGTACCTAATGGCGCGACGGTTTCGCCAAATCCTGCCTGAGCCAGCGCCACGACGTCCATATAGCCTTCGACAACGATGACCCGCCCGGTTTGCCGCGTGGCAGGGGCAGCGCGGTCGAGGTTGTAGAGCGTGCGCCCCTTGTCAAAGAGCGGCGTGTCAGGGGAATTGAGATATTTCGGCTCGCCTGAACCCAATATCCGCCCACCAAAGGCGATCACGCGTCCACGCGGATCGCGGATCGGGATCATCAGCCGCCCGCGGAACCGGTCATAGCTGTCGCGTTTCTTCTGGAGGCCACCATCTGGCTCTGCGCCATCCGGGTCGATCAGCAGTCCGGCCTCGATCAGCCGGGGTTCGCCATGACTTTTGAGCGCATCTTTCAACCGTCCACGCGAATCGGGAGACAGGCCAAAACCAAAGGTTCTTGCCGTCGCATCGCTGATCCCGCGCCGTTTCAGATAGTCGCGCGCCTGTGCGCCATCCAGCCCCTGCAATTGCTCCACGAACCAGTCCTGCGCCGCGCTCATCACATCGTGCAGTGTGGCGGCTTCCTCGGCGCGTCTGGCGGCCTTTGGATCGGGCGCGGGAACGTCCATTCCGGCGGTGGTGGCGAGATCCTTCACCGCATCCATGAATGGCAACCCGCGCTGGTCCGTCATCCAGCTAATGACGTCCCCATGCGCGCCGCAGCCAAAGCAGTGGTAGAAGCCCTTTTCATCATTGATCGTAAAACTGGGCGTCTTTTCATTATGGAATGGGCAGCACGCCTTATACTCGCGCCCGGCCTTCTGGACCTTCACGGTTTTGCCGATCAGCGTGGAGAGCGTGGTGCGGGCGCGCAGTTCGTCGAGGAATTGGGGGGAGAGGGACATTTATCTCCCCTCCCGCTTGTGGGAGGGGTTGGGGGAATCGGCCTCATCATCTCCGTTCGTCCCGAGCGTAGTCGAGGGACGTTGGCTTGGCGCGACCGTCCCTCGACTACGCTCGGGACGAACGGATTGCTCGCGTTCGCTTGGTGGCTTGCTGTAATAGGACAAGGCTTTCCAATCGCCTCGAATCAATGCTTCCTTTTCCACGCGTGACCACGGCTTGATGCGCCGTTCGGCTTCCAGCGCTTCCAGTCTGGTTTGGAAATATTCGTTCCAAACCAGCACTACTGGCCTGCGCCGGGAGGTGAAGTCGGAAAACCCTCCTGTTTGATGCTCACTGACCCGGCGTTCCAGATTGTCTGTGTGGCCCGTATAATAACGGTCGTCAGCGCAGCGCAGGATGTAGGTCCAGAATGCCATATTACTATTAACCGTGACTCTCCGTTCGTGTCGAGCGAAGTCGAGACGCATTAGAGTTTGATGATTTTAGGTTAACCCGTTCGTCCCGAGCGAAGTCGAGGGATGCTGGCTTGGCGCTAACGTGTCTGACTTCGCTCGACACAAACGGAAGTGAGTCAACCTAAAGTCATCCCGCTCTAGCGCCAAGCCAACGTCCCTCGACTACGCTCGGGACAAACGGGGATGGGTGCCGAGTTTCCTCTCCCGCAGGCGGGAGGGGAGTTTTCAAGAAAGCGCCGCCTTCACCAGTCCGCTGGTCTTGCTCATATCCAGTTGCGTGCCGTGGCGTTCCTTCAAAAGCGCCATGACCTTGCCCATGTCCTTGACGCTGTCCGCGCCGACTTCCGCCTTGATCGCTTCGATGGCGGCGGTGGTTTCCGCCTCGCTCATCTGCGCGGGCATGAAGCCTTCGATCACATCGACCTCTGCCTGTTCCTTGGCGGCCAGTTCGGCGCGGCCGCCCTGTTCAAACATCGCAATCGATTCGCGCCGCTGCTTCACCATCTTTTGCAGCACTTCTGTCACCAGCGCATCATCCTCGGGGACCTGTTTGGCGGTGCGCAGTTCGATGTCGCGGTCCTTAAC
>JAENVZ010000082.1 GCA_016650315.1 Alphaproteobacteria bacterium
CACAGAGCGACAGACGGCCACGTCCGGGTCGAGCGGGCCGAAATTGAGAAATTGGCGGTTCAACCCGGCTTGGCGAAAGTCTGAAGCGTCCGCGCCATGCGGCTCGCGCGAAGTTTCCGGCCTGAAGGGCCGTCCTTAGCCGCTTCTCGAGCTAGCGATAGCCGGGTGCTATCACCTCTGCCGTTAGGCGGTCTAATGGGCGAAGGGGCGTCGTAACGGCCCAGAGCTAGCCAACAGGTATAGTGGGAGACATAGATTGGGCCATTGAGTAGGTACTATCACCTACAAGGCTTAAAAGTGAGATCATAAGCTTATCCTCATCTGCAAATGGCATAGTGACCGGTTCTGGGAGAAACACCCTTCGAAGGTCGCTAATCGTGAATCATCTCCGGTCCATAGGCACACTTCTATCAGCGATCACCGGTCTTTTGGTTGTCACGCTGGTGTTCATTTTCGCAGCCTTTTCGAAGGACGCCTTTGACAGTAAACGAGATGCCGATCGCTTGCTTTCGGCTATCCACATTGAGCAAAGCATTCTTTTTCTGAAAGAAGACATCCGGGCAGAGTGGAGCGCCACCAGCAGCGCATTTGCGAAACCCGACGGCGCACATCTGGAAATCGTGAATGCCGCGACGAAAAATGAGATCGTCGACCTGCATTCCAAAACCAACGAGTCTTTCGCTATCGTTGAGAAGCTTTCGAAGAACTCCTCGGGCAGCACGGCATCGGAGCTGGCTAAGGGCATTAAAGCGCTCGCGCGATACAACGAGGTGTCCCAAGGCATCGTTGCTGCTCTTGGGCGCCCCATAGGGGCCAATTCCAAGAAGCCGATGGCTGACTGGCGAACGGCAATCGTCAACTTCGCGAGCGCGGCCAACAATCAGGCTGACATGGTATCGCGGGAGATCGTGAGCGAGGACCTTTTCATCAACGAATTAATATCGGTCAATGATTTAGCATGGAAAACGCTGGTCGCCGCCGGAGCCGAACGCCGATACGTAACGGCAGCGATCACGGCCCACCGCCCCCCACGGCGGAAACATCTCAGCAGTTCGCGGAGTCGGGTGGTAGGGTGAATGCTTTTTGGAAAGAGATAGAACGCGAAGAACAATTGTCGAACCTTCCACCGAAACTCAAGGCTTCAATTCAGCAAGCGAGAGATGCCTATTTCATCCGCTTTCGTGCAAATCGTAATGACGTAATTGAAAATCTCACCGGCGGAAACCGTGCACGCATCTCGGAGCGGGAGTGGATCAGGACATCCGATTTTGCGTTGAGAAGTATTTCGAGGATATCGGAAATCGCGCTTGACCTGACAGAGACGTATGCGGCCGAACGAGCGGCAGACGCTGCCCGGCATCTCTATATCGCCGTGTTCCTAATGTTTCTGTCCGTCGGACTTGCCTCCTTCATAGCCCTGTATGTGATTTTGAGGGTCATCAGGCCACTCAAGCTGATCACCCAGACGATGAAGACTGTCGCCGGTGGCGATTTTGAGCATCAAATTCCATTCAAGGATCGTGACGACGAGATCGGCCAGTTTGCCGGAACCCCCGGATACTTCAGGCCAGCACCGTCGAGAGGCTACGCTTGAAAACCGAATTGATACATAATCTCGCCGCCAAGGAGGCGGCACAAACGTCAAACCGGATCAAGTCGCAATTTCTCGCCAATATGAGCCATGAGCTGCGGACCCCGCTGAATGCAATCATAGGGTTTTCCCAGCTGATCGAGGCAGAGGCGTTTGGCCCCGGCTTGCCGCGATACCGGGACTACGCCACCGATATTCATGGCGCGGGCGCGCATCTGTTGTCTCTGATCAACGACATTCTGGACATTTCCAAGGCAGAGGCCGGCAAGCTCGACCTCTATCCGGAGACGGTCGATTTGGCGGGTCTGATCCATGAATGCACGCAGCTGATGAGTGGACAGGCAACGCAGGGGGATCTGCACATGACTTCTCGCATTGGCTCCCTTTCGCCACTGCTGATCGACAGACTGCGCATCAAGCAAGTTCTGCTCAATCTGATATCGAACGCCATCAAGTTCACCCCGAAAGGAGGGGCCGTATCGGTCGAGGCTGATTGCGACGTGACGGGTCGTGTCGTCATCTGTGTACGTGATACCGGTATCGGCATGGCTCCAGAGATGGTTCCGCGTGCGTTCGAGCCGTTCCAGCAGATCGACCCCCACTTGACACGGGAGTATGAGGGGACAGGCCTCGGCTTGCCGCTCGTCAAAACGTTTGTCGAACTTCACGAAGGCACCGTGACAATTAAAAGCGCCCTAGGGAAGGGCACGTCCGTATTCGTTGTAATTCCAGCATCGCGCAATATTTCGATGGCAGCGCAAGCTGCCTAACGAACTGCTTGCGACGGATGTGAATATGCCGCACATGGACGCTTACGTTTTGATTGAGACCAGCAAGGCGCTCGAACGTCAAAGACTGGCTGGGCGCAAACCTCTGGGGCGCGTCACTGAAGGACTTACATCCCGCGGCATCGCCGTCTGAGTTCTGCTGTTAGCTTCCCTGATATTTCTGGGTCATTCCCTGATTTGACCCCCGAAATACCTGCTATTGGCGCTTCGCTGGCGGGTAGCGGTTACAGGATGGTGGATGCTGCAATGACACGGCATACTGCTTCTGCTAAGCACTGGATGCGAATTTGAACATATCCTGGGGGGGCGATGGGCAGAAATTTCGGCGGCAAGGGGCCAAGTCCATCAAGACGCGACATGCTCAAGTTGGCGGCCGCGGCCTCCGCACTGGCGGGGGGCGGCACGGTGCAGGCGCAGGAGACGCCAGCCGGAAAATTCGCCCCGCGCCGCGAAGCTCTCGAAAACCTGACCGCCGCTGAGGCGGATACCCTCGAAGCGTTTTGTGCGCGGCTGATCCCCACCGATGCCAATGGGCCCGGCGCAAGGGAAGCCCGCGCCGCCCATTACATTGATCACGCCCTGGGAGGCGCGCTGGCGTCGTCGCGAGAATCCTATCGTTCGGGACTGATGCGGCTGGATCACCATGCGCGCTTATCCAAAGGCGCGTCCTTCGCCGCATTGGCGCCGGACGCGCAGGACGTCGTGCTGGCGGACGTCGAGAAGACCGATCCGGGTTTTTTCAGCCTGGTGCAGCAGCACACCATACAGGGCACGTTCTGCGATCCCTATTATGGCGGCAATGCCGACTATGTCGGCTGGAACATGATCTCCTATCCGGGCGTCCGGCTGTCGGTTTCGGAGGCAGACCAGGCGATGGCGGCGCATCCGGCGCCGGAGCGAAAGTCCGCCTATGATTCTCCCATGTTCGGCCGTGGTGGCGCGGTGCTCGCCGATCGCACGCCTGCGCCGGCAGATCATAGCCAGATGCCCAAAGGCATGGGGAATCATGACCACTAGTCTGAAAAAGACCGACGTGGTGATTGTCGGCATGGGTGCGGCCGGCGGTGTGGCGGCGCTGCCGCTGGCCCGGGCCGGGCTGGAGGTGATCGGGCTGGAGGCCGGCGGTTGGCTGACCCCCGCCGATTTTGCCCCCGACGAGCTTCGCAACAATTTCCGCGGCTGGCCCCAAGCGGTGCAGAAAGCCAACCGCGAAGTACCGACCCACAGGCGTAGCGCGGGCGCACCCTATTCACCGCGACCCGTTGTGCATCCGATGATGAATGCGGTGGGCGGCACCAGCGTTCATTACTGGGCGCAGAGTTGGCGGCTGAATCCCTGGGACTTCAAGGTGGTCAGCGCCACCACCAGCCGTTACGGCGCCTCGCGCATACCGAAAGGCTCGACGATTGAGGACTGGCCGTTCGGCCTGGAGGAACTGGAGCCCTATTACGACAAGGTGGAACATGAAGTCGGCGTGTCCGGCCAGGCCGGCAATGTTCGTGGCAAGCTGGATCCGCGCGGCAATATTTTCGAGGGCGCGCGTGCGCGCGATTATCCCATGCCGCCGCTGCGCGGAACCGAATTCACCGCCATGATGGCCGCCGCGGCGAAGACAACCGGCCTACATGCCTTTCCCGGCCCCGCCGCGATTAATTCCCAGTTTCGCGAAGGCCGGGCAGGCTGCATGTATCACGGCTGGTGCGACCGGGGCGGCTGTCACGTCAACGCCAAAAGCTCCACCAATGTATCAACCATTCCCAAGGCTCTGGCGACCAAGCGGCTTGCCATCGTCACGGGCGCGCATGTCAAGCGGGTTGAGGTGGATGCCAAAGGCCGTGTCACCGGCGTCAGCTACAGCAAGGATGGGCAGGATTACTTTCAGCCGGCGCAGGCCGTGCTGTTGGGCGGCTATGTCTATGAGAATGTACGCCTGCTGCTCTTGTCCAAGTCCAAGCTGTTTCCCCAAGGCTTGTCCAACAATCGCGGCCAGGTCGGCCGGCATTATTTCAGTCACAACCAGGCCGCCAGCGTTTTTGCGCTGTTTCCCAATAACATCAACAACTGGTACGGCCTGCCGGCACAGGGCGTGGGTGTCGACGATTGGGCGGACGACAATTTCGACCATGCCGGTCTGGATTTCATCGGTGGCGTCAATCTGTGGATCATGTCTCAGCGCAGGCCGATCGCCGCGGCCAGTACCGGCACCTTCGGCAAAGCCAAGGGCTGGGGTTCGGATTGGAAAGCGTTTGTCATGCAGAATGCCGACCGCACCCACCGCGCCTATATGCAGAAGACGACACTGCCCTATGAGGACAACTACCTCGACCTGGATCCGGAGGTGAAGGACCCGCTGGGTGATCCGGTCATCCGCATCACCGCCGATCTGAAGGACAATGAGAAGCGCGTCGCGGCGTTCGCCGCCGACAAGATGGTGGAGTGGTACAAAGCGGCGGGCGCCGTCGCCGTCGAGACGAACGATGTCGGCACCATGGGTGTCACCACCCATGCCTATGGCGGCACGCGAATGGGCGACAACCCGCAAACCAATGTGGTGGATCGCTGGGGGTTCAG
>JAENVZ010000083.1 GCA_016650315.1 Alphaproteobacteria bacterium
GCTCGGCGCCGTCCGGGCCGTTCGGCCGACACGGCGGTCGGCCCTCCAGCTTAGGTCCGGTCATAGGACCGGGTGGAAAATGAGACCACGCATTTCATCGGGCGTATGAAGCTGGATCAGGGATTGCCGGATATAGACCGAAAACATGTCCGCTGAACCCAGCACGACGAGGCACCCAAGCGACAGCGGTATCCATGTGGACAAGCCAAATGTCACGGTTGCGACGCCGAAAACAACGACCGCTCCCAACATCTTCAATCCGACCTCCCGTTTCAGGGGGCGAAAGGAAAACCAGAGCGCCGTCAGGCCCGCCCCAATGGCAGGCGCAGCGGCGAGATGACCAAGTCCTGTCGAGCCGACATGTAATATATCTCTTGCATAAACAGGCAAAAGGGCCGTCGCTCCAGCCAGAAGTACCGCGAACAGATCAAGGGTAATGGTGGCTAGCACCAATCGGTTGCGGCGTACATATGCAAGGCCGTCGACCATTTGCATTATGGGATGGCGGGTAATGTCGCGTTGGGGCCGGGGTACTTTTCCGATCAGGAAAAGGCACAGCAGGGCCAGGCTAAACAGTCCCACGCTGACACAATAAGCTGCGGTTGGTGCGACGGCATAGACATAGCCACCAACGGCCGGACCGATGATCATGCCGGATTGCCAGGCAACACTGCTGATCGCAATGGCGTTCGGCAGCACCTCTCGCGGAACCAGATTGGGTGCCAGCGCCGATAATGCGGGGCCGCTGAACGCGCGAACGACTCCTAGTAGCGCGGCGATGGAAAAAATGAGAGGCAGGCTAATCCAGCCTTCATAAGTAGCCAGTGCGAGAACCGCTGCGCACAGGATCTGTAGCGCCAACGTGCCGCGTGCAATATACCGACGATCATGATGATCGGCTATCCAGCCCGCGATAGGCGTCAGCAGAAATATCGGTATGAATTGCGCCAGGCCAATAAATCCTAGCTGTGCGGCGCTGGCAGATGCGCTCATGGTTTCACGCGCGATATTGTAAGTCTGCCAGCCGATGACCAACATCATGCTATATTGCGACAGGATCATACTCAAGCGACCGATCAGATACGCCCGGAAATAGGGAATGCTGATGGGATGCCTGTGTGTATTATGGGTCATGCCGCTGCGTTAGCCTTTAGAGCTATTGTGCAGCAAGCTTACAAAAGCTTGGCAGGAAAGATAAATTTTTTGGGTGGCGCTGGAACTGGTGTAATAGCTTCATACACTACACTTGTGCTTTGGCCGAGCGGGCAAATATGATGCGCGGCACATAAGGGGACGAGTCGTCCGTTCGAATCCTTTGGGAGATTGATCCACATGAAGTTGAAGCCGTTCGCTCTGTTGGCGTCCGCTGCGATTATATGCCTTGTTCCGGCATGTTCGAAAAGCGACCGTGAAGCCGCCGTGGTCAATGCCGAAGCTGACGCCGATCTGGGCGGACCGTCATGGCCCGAATTCTCGCACTCTTTCCTGGAGGACTATTTCAAGCTCAGTCCTGCCTTTGCAGTTTATCAGGGACGCCATGAATATGATGGGCAGCTTCCTGACTGGAGCAGCAAGGGTCTGACCGCTCAGATTGACTTCCTCAAGAATGCGATTGCCAAAGCCAAGACGTTTGACACCAAAGCGCTGACCAAGGAACAGGCCTTTGAGCGCGATTACCTGATATCAGTCGCGCAAGGGCAGCTTTTCTGGCTGGAGGATGCGGATTTTCCGCATCGTAATCCTGCCTGGTATATTGGTAACGGCCTTGATCCGAATGTGTACATTGCACGGCCTTATGCCGACGAAGAAACGCGGATGAAGGCATTTATTGCGTTTGCAAAAAACATACCGCGCGCAGCCGACCAGATACGGGTCAATCTGCAAACACCGTTACCGCTGAGCTATATCAATTATGGCAAAGCCGGTTTTTCGGGGTTGGCGACCTATTTCACAGGGGATGCCAAGGCGGCATTCGCCGATGTGAAAAACCCCGAATTACAGAAACAATTTGATGAGGCCGCGGCGGCGGCGTCGAAGTCCATGAATGCGCTGGCGGAATGGCTGGAAAAGGGGCGCAAGGACGCGACGCAAGATTTCGCGCTTGGGCCGGAACGCTTTGCGAACATGCTGAAAATGACTGAGGGCGTCGATGTTCCTATCGACCAGTTGGAACAGATCGGGCGTGCGGATCTGAAACGTAATCAGGAATCATTGAAGCAGGCCTGCGCAAAATATGCGCCAAATCAATTGATCACGAATTGCGTATTGAAGATGAACATCGACAAGCCCGCAGAAGGCGTTGTTGAGGCCGCGCGCAGACAATTGCCGATGCTCAAGGCGTTTTTGAAGGCGAAGAACCTTGTGTCCATTCCGGGAAGGGAAGAGGCGCTGGTAGAAGAATCGCCGCCCTATAATCGGCAGAACAGCGCCTATATCGATATTCCGGGGCCTTATGAAAAAGGCTTGCCGTCGGTCTATTATATCTCCCCGCCTGATCCTTCATGGTCGGAGGCGGTACAGGACGCCTATATCCCAGGTGAAAAGGACTTGCTCTTTACCAGCGTGCATGAGGTATGGCCGGGGCATTTCCTGAATTTTCTCCACAGTAACCGGTCGAAATTCACCTTCGGCAAGGTGTTTGTCGGCTATGCCTTTGCAGAAGGCTGGGCGCATTACAGTGAGGAGATGATGTGGGATGCCGGATTGGGCGATGGCGATCCGAAAACCCATATCGGCCAGCTTTCCAATGCGCTGCTACGTGATTGCCGCTTCCTGTCCGCCATTGGAATGCACGCAAAAGGGATGACCGTAGAACAATCGCGCAAGATGTTCCTGACCGAATGTTATCAGGACGAAGGCAATGCGCGGCAACAGGCGGCGCGCGGCACATATGATCCGGCCTACCTCAATTATACGATGGGCAAGCTCATGATCCGCAAGTTGCGTGATGACTGGACCGCCGACAAAGGCGGGCGCAAGGCGTGGAAGCAATTCCACGATGCATTCCTGAGCTATGGCGGCCCGCCGATCCCGCTGGTGCGGCAACAGATGATAGGCGGCGAAGCGAAAGCGGTTTTCTAGGGTCTCTTGCCCGATCAGGGGATCGACACGAAACTGTCCATCACATGTTTTCGCCCGGACAGTTCGAAGTCAATTTCCAGCTTGCTGCCTTCAATTTTCGTAACGGTGCCATAGCCGAATTTACTGTGGAAAATGCGCAGGCCGACGCTCATGTCGTCACGGCCCTTGTTGCTGGTGGCGGAAGGGCGCGCTTTGACCATGCGGGCGGGTTCGCTCACAAAACTGCCACTTTTGGTCGCGCGTTGCCAGCCAGGACCACGACCGCTGCCCCGCGGGACATTTGCGAAGGGATCGGACTGTTCCGACCAGTTGGCGCGCCAGGACGATTCGCCGCCCGTCATGCTGCTTTCCTCACGCTTATATGCTGCCGGGATTTCGTTAATGAAACGGGATGGAATGGAACTGGTCCACTGACCGTAGATACGGCGGTTGGCGGCGTGCAGGATTGTCAACTTGCGCCGCGCCCGGGTCATCGCAACATAGGCCAGGCGGCGTTCTTCCTCCAGTGACGCAAGGCCGCCTTCGTCCAGCGATCGCTGCGATGGGAATACGCCTTCTTCCCATCCGACAAGGAATATGCGTTCGAATTCCAGACCCTTGGCGGCGTGAATGGTCATGATCGTGATCTTCTCATCGCTCGCCAGCGCGTCGTTGTCCATGACCAGGCTGACATGTTCCAGAAACGCGCCCAACGTTTCATATTCCTCCATGGCGCGGGCAAGTTCATTGAGGTTTTCGAGGCGGCCCGCGCTTTCAAGGGATCGGTCGGCCTGCAGCATGGCGGTATAGCCGCTTTCATCCAGGATCAGGCGTGCGAGTTCGGCATGGGGCAGGGCGCTCGCCCGGTCGCGCCAGCGGGCAATGTCGTCGATGAATTTGCCAAGGCTCCGGCGTGCCTGCGGGGTCAATTCGTCGGTGTCGAGGATGCGCGCTGCAGCAAGACTCAAAGACAGGTCCTCGGCGCGAGCCAGCATATGCAGTTTGCTCAGCGCCTTGTCGCCCAATCCGCGCTTGGGCACATTGACGATGCGTTCGAACGCCAGATCGTCGGCTGGCTGGTTCGCAAGGCGCAGATAGGCCAAGGCATCGCGGATTTCCGAACGCTCATAGAAGCGGAACCCGCCAATGATCTTGTAGGGCAGGCCGATCTGGATGAAGCGATCTTCGAACTCGCGCGTCTGGAACTGCGCGCGCACCAATATAGCGGCGTCATTGAGCGAACCGCCCGCGCGCTGCCCATTTTCGATTTCCTCGCCAACGCGGCGCGCTTCTTCCGGGCCATCCCATACGCCTAGAATATCGACCTTCTCGCCATCGGTTTCTTGCGTCCACAACGTCTTGCCCAGTCGCCCGCCATTTTCGGCAATCACCCCACTGGCGGCGGCCAATATATGGGGTGTGGAGCGGTAATTCTGTTCCAGACGGACAATCTTCGCACCCGGAAAATCCGTTTCGAACTTCAGGATATTGGCGACTTCCGCCCCACGCCAGCTATAGATGCTTTGGTCATCATCGCCCACGCAGCAAATGTTCTTGCGCACCTGCGCCAACAGGCGGAGCCAGAGATACTGGCTGCTGTTGGTGTCCTGATATTCATCGACGAGAATATATTTGAAGCGCTCCTGATAGTGGGCCAGCACGTCGCGGTCGCGCTTCAATATGGTCAGCATGTGGAGCAGCAAGTCACCGA
>JAENVZ010000084.1 GCA_016650315.1 Alphaproteobacteria bacterium
AACAGGAAGGGGACTGGCGCAGCAGGAAACATTGCGCCGCCATACAGGTTGCGTGCCGCCTGCGTCCAGCCGTACGGCGGAGCCCAGCGCGTGCTTGACAGGTGAGGCGACTCATCCTAAAGGCGGCCCATCCCGACACGTCAAGTCGCGCGGCAGTGCGTTTTTTGCACTGGCCGTCCTTTTTGCGTCCAAGGGTGGTTTACATCGCCGGAAAAGGATCGGTCTTCCGATCTGCTTCTGGCCAGCGAAGCTTTGAGATGGGGCGTCTGCCAGGCGACCTGTGGAGCAGGAGAATTTTTATATGGCACGTATTGCGGGCGTAAACATCCCGACCAACAAGCGCGTTATCATTGCGCTTACCTATATTCACGGTATCGGCCGCACCAAGGCTGTGAACATCGCCGACAAGCTGGGCATTGACCATAGTCGCCGTGTCCAGGACCTGACCGACGCAGAAGTTTTGCAGATTCGTGAAACCATTGATGCCGATCTGACGGTTGAGGGCGATCTGCGCCGTCAGACCGCGATGAACATCAAGCGCCTGATGGATCTCGCCTGCTATCGCGGCCTGCGTCATCGCAAGGGCCTTCCTGTTCGCGGCCAGCGTACGCACACCAATGCGCGCACCCGCAAGGGCAAGGCAAAGGCTATTGCAGGCAAGAAGAAGTAAGCGCCGTTCCGGGCAATGCCCGGTTCTGGCAGCTCTTTTCAATCTATAGGTAGGAATACAGGATAATGGCACGGGAACCCCAGCGCATCAAAAGGCGCGAGCGCAAGAACATCTCGTCGGGCGTTGCGCATGTGAACGCCAGCTTCAATAACACGATGATCACCATCACCGATGCTCAGGGCAATGCAATCAGCTGGTCCTCTGCCGGTACGATGGGTTTCAAGGGATCGCGCAAATCGACCCCTTATGCCGCGCAGGTTTGCGCGGAGGATGCTGGTCGCAAGGCTGCCGAACATGGTGTTCGCACTCTTGAAGTCGAAGTGAAGGGCCCGGGTTCGGGCCGTGAATCGGCGCTGCGCGCTCTGCAGGCCGTAGGCTTCACCATTACATCGATCCGCGACGTCACACCGATCCCGCACAATGGTGTTCGCCCGTCCAAGCGCCGCCGCGTTTAAACTTCGGCTATATCGGGGGCGGCAGACGTGCCGTCTCATCATCTGCACTGGCCGGGGTTATCGTCCTACACGATGGACCCCCGCCCAAATCCCAGGGGAAATACATGACTGTCAACATGAAGAACTGGCAGGAATTGAAGAAACCGAGCAGCCTGGAAATCAAGTCCGGCGGCGATCCCAAGCGCAAGGCGACCTTCGTTGCCGAACCGCTTGAGCGCGGCTTTGGCCTGACGCTCGGCAATGCGCTGCGCCGGGTTTTGCTGTCCTCGCTGCAAGGCGCGGCGGTGACTTCGATCAAGATCGAGAATGTGCTGCACGAATTCTCATCGCTCGCCGGTGTGCGTGAAGACATCACGGACATCGTCCTGAACGTCAAACAGATCGCACTGCGCATGGAAGGCGAAGGCCCCAAGCGGCTGCAGCTTTCCGCGACCGGTCCGGCCGAAGTGAAAGCGGGCGATATTGCCGTATCGGGTGACATCGAAGTGATGAACCCTGGCCTGATCATCTGCCATCTGGACGAAGGCGCCACGCTGAACATGGAACTGACCGCCGATATCGGCAAAGGCTATGTTCCCGCCGTCGCCAACCGTCCGGCGGATGCTCCCATCGGCCTTATCCCGATCGACTCGCTGTTTTCTCCGATCAAGCAAGTTGCTTACAAGGTTGAAAATACCCGCGTCGGACAGGAGCTGGACTATGACAAGCTGGCCCTGACCCTCGAAACCGACGGCACAGTGACCCCGGAGGATGCGATCGCCTATGCCGCGCGCATCCTGCAGGACCAGTTACAGCTTTTCGTCCACTTTGAGGAAGCGCTGGCCGCTGCCACGCCGACTGTTGGTGTTGCCGCATCTGCCGCTGGCGACGCCGAAAGCGACGCGAACCAGATCAACCGCTATCTGCTCAAAAAGGTGGACGAGTTGGAACTGTCGGTCCGGTCGGCAAACTGCCTCAAGAACGACAACATCATCTACATTGGTGATCTGGTCCAGAAGACCGAAGCCGAGATGCTGCGTACGCCGAATTTCGGCCGCAAGTCCCTGAACGAAATCAAGGAAGTGCTGTCGTCCATGGGTCTGCGCCTTGGCATGGACATCCCCGGCTGGCCGCCTGAAAATATTGAGGAAATGGCCAAGAAGCTGGAGCAGGAACTGCTGGGCTGAATTAGCTTCACCGTTGGGTTCGAGTAGCCTTCGAGCGAAGTCGAGAAGACGTATCGAGAACCGTTCTCGACCTCTCGACAGGCTCGATGCTCGAACCAGACGGAAACAGGGTTTTTTGGGCGGTGGCCCTTTTTTCTCACCGCCTGGTCCTGGGTACCTCATACGGCCCTTGAACAAACGGAGTAAAAAACATGCGTCATAGAGTCGGCGGCCGCAAGCTGCAGCGGACATCATCCCATCGCACGGCATTGTTCCGCAACATGGCGGCATCGCTCATCAAGCATGAGCAGATCATGACCACCACGCCCAAGGCGAAAGAGCTTCGCCCCTATGTCGAAAAGCTGATCACGCTGGCCAAGAAGGGCGGCCTTGCCAATCGTCGCCTGGCGTATTCGCGCCTGTTGGACGATACGCAGCTCAAGAAGCTGTTTGAGGTGCTGGCCGAACGTTACAAGGACCGCAATGGCGGCTATACTCGCGTCATCAAGGCTGGCATCCGGGCATCGGACGCAGCGCCTATGGCCGTGATCGAACTGGTCGACCGCGACGTCACTGCCAAGGGTCAGGATTCCGGTCCGGTCCAGAGTGCCGACGAAGAGGAAATGGAAGCGGCCTAAGCCGGTTTCCGGGAAGGCTGAGTGTTTCAGCCTTCTAAAGCACATGCTTCACAAACAGGCCGCGGCTTCTTAAGCTGGCGGCCTGTTTCATTATGTCCTGGATATTCCGCTTCATGAAAAAATCGACTTTCACGCTGCCGCTGGCGGCGCTGGCGCTTATGCCGGGAACGGGCATCGCCAATCCCGACAAGGCGGACAGTTCGGGCGTGCAGCTACACTATCCGCAAGCGCGATGGCTTGATCTTGTCGAAGAGCAGTTCGGGGTAGCGGTCGCCGACCCCTATCGCTGGCTGGAAAACGACGTTCGTCAAGACAATGAGGTGCGCGACTGGGTCAATGCGGAAAATGCAGTGACGGAAGCCTATCTGGCAACCTTGCCGGGGCGCGAGATATTGCAGAAACGGATGACCGCGCTGTTCGACCATGATCGCTATGGCACACCCCGCAAGGCCGGGACACACTACTTCTATACCTATAATAGCGGTCTGCAGAACCAGTCGCCGCTCTATGTGCGTGACGGGTTGAAAGGCAAACAGCAACTGGTGCTCGATCCCAATGGCCTTTCGCCCGATGGCGCAACGGCGCTGGCGGAATGGGAACCGTCACCCGATGGCCGCTATTTGCTCTACGCCGTGCAGGATGGCGGCACGGACTGGCGCATTTTGCATATCATTGACGTCGAAAGCGGGCAGGTGCTCCCTGACGAAATCCGCTGGGTCAAATTTTCCGGGCTGGCCTGGGATGGTGACAGCAAGGGATTTTTCTATTCCCGGTTCGATGCTCCTGCGGATGGCAAGACGTTTCAGTCCACCAACCTCAATCAAAAAGTCTATTATCATCGTCTGGGTACGCCGCAAGACAGCGACAGGCTGATTTATGCAACGCCTGGGCACCCACAGATGGGGCATAACGCGCAGGTCAGCGATGACGGCAAATGGTTGCTAATTACATCATCACAAGGGACCGACGAGCGCTATGAACTGACCCTTTCCGACCTTTCCAATCCTGTGCGGAAGCCGTGGAAGCTGGTCAGGGGACTCAACCATGACTGGCGGCTGATCGGCAATGTCGGGGCACAGTTTTATTTCCTGACGGACAAAGGCGCATCGCGCCTGCGTGTCGTCACGCTGGATGCTGAACATCCGCGAGCCCGGCCTGTGGAAATCGTACCGGAACGCAGCGAAACACTCGTCGGCGGATCAATGGTTGGGGACAAGATCATCCTTGCCTATCTGCATGACGCAAAAACCGTCGCGGAGATGATCCATCTCGACGGCACTCCCGCGGGCGATGTCCCGATCCCCGGCATCGGCACTGCGGCGGGTTTTGGCGGCAAGGGTGGCGATCCCGAAACCTTCTTCGCCTTTTCCGGCTTCACCACGCCCACGACCATTTACCGGTTTGACACGGCCACGGGCGAAACAAGCCTCTTTGCTCAGTCCAAGGTCGATTTCGATCCCGCCAATTATGTGACGCAGCAGATATTCTATCCTTCCAAGGATGGAACCCAGGTACCGATGTTCCTTATCCGCCGCGCCGATGTGGCGCAGAGCGGCAAGCCTGCAC
>JAENVZ010000085.1 GCA_016650315.1 Alphaproteobacteria bacterium
ACCCGTCGCGCGCTTAAACAAGCGATGGAAATGATGTGGAGCATAGCCTACCTGCCCCGCCAGTTCATCGAGAACAGGCATCTCCTGCGCCCCCTCAATCAAGGCTATGGCGCGTTCGACGGCCTGATGGTCGCGGCTCGTTTCGTCGGGGCGGCACCGCTTGCAGGCGCGAAACCCCGCCGCCCGTGCTGCCGCACCATCGGGAAAGAACACCACATTGTCTCGTTTGGGGTGACGCGCCGGGCAACTCGGCTTGCAATAAATGCCAGTGGTCTTGACCGCGCCGACAAATGTTCCATCCCGGCTGCGGTCGCGCTGTTCAAAAGCCGTCCAGGCCATATCCGGATCAATCCGGTCCATGATACTGATGTCTGTCATGCGATGTATTTAGGATATTATCATGCCGCGTGCTTCCCGTCTCTTGCGTTCAAAACAGCATCGCACGCGATTGGCCGTTTACTTCCCGCTGCGAACGCATATTTTGCGCCGCATATGACCAGAATATTCCGCCTGCTGTGCGCGATCGCCAGCCTGACTGCCCTGACACTCGCTCCGGCCCAGGCCGATACGCAGGACGTCGCCGCCGCCGCGCGCGGGGTGGTGCGTGTGATCCTGGTCGCCACCGATGGTGACAGCGCCTATTTCGTTGGCCATGGTAGTGGGATCGCCGTCGCCCCTGACAAGATTTTGACCAACGCCCATGTCATCGAAATGACCCGCGACGAAAAATCCATCGTCATCGGCGTCATTCCATCGGAAGGACGCAAAAGCTATGGCGGCAAAGTCATCGCCTATTCGCCGGGCAACGATCTGGCCCTGATTCAACTGACCGAAGGCCGCATTCCGGTCGACACCTTTTATTCCGGTGCGGTGATGGACGGACAGCCCGTGGTCGCCATCGGTTATCCCGGCGCCGTGGACCGGGCGCAGGGCCTCAATCTGCAGGACATGATCGAACCACTCAGCCCGGTGAAATCCAGCGGCACGGTGTCAGCCGGGCGATCATCGCGCCAGTACGATACTCTCCTGCATACAGCGCCGATGGCCAGCGGCAACAGCGGCGGCCCGCTGGTGGATGTGTGCGGACGGGTATTAGGCATTAACAGCTTTGGATCCATGTCCGACGGCAATGACGCCGAATTCGGCTTTGCCATTTCCAACCGAGAAATCGCATCCTTTTTGCGTCAGGCAGGGGTGCAATTCGCGCGCACCACCATCGAATGCCAATCACCCGAAGAAGCACAGGACGAGGAAACCCGCCGGATCGCAATAGAGCAGGCAAAGCTGGAGGCCGAACGGCGCGCCAATGACGATGCACACCGCGCCGCAATGACGGCGGCCCGCGACAAGGCGGAGCAGCAGATCATCAACGAGCGTGAAAACGCCATGGCGATCGCGGCCATCTTGCTGGCGCTTGCCGTGCTGGGCGCTGGTGGATCGGTCTTGCTGCTCAATCAGGATGGACAGGACAAACGCACGCTCGGCATCCGCCTGGGTATAGGCGGCGGCATAGCGCTGATCGGCGCGATAATAGTGTTCGTGACCCGGCCGGGCTTCAGCGGCATTGATGATCGCGCCCAGTTACTGATCCCCAAAGACGTTCAGGCGGCGACCAATAGCTATACGGCGGCCGGACAGAATATCTGCCGCATCAATGAGGCGCGCAGCCGCATCACCGTGTCGGACGTCTCCGACGTGACGCTGAATTGGACGAATGGGGGCTGCGTCAATGGCCGCACCCAGTTCGGCCATGAAGGCGGGCAATGGAGCCGCAGCTTTGTTCCCAATAACGAAGCGACCGTGGACATCCGCAGCTTCGATCCTGGCATGGGGCGTTATAGTGTCGAACGGTATCTGCTGGATGCCGGGACGATAGAGCAGGCGCGCGAGATTCGAGCGCGATACAAGGTCGGGGAATGTACCGCCGATCCCGCCGCACTGGCCAAACTTGCCACCATGGAAGGCGAAATCCAGACCATATTGCCACCGCGACCCAATGAGCGCCTGGTCTATAACTGCGGCAAGGCAAAGTAGAATCGGTCAGGGGTCAGGAGAACTTGCGCGCGCCAAATTTTCGGGGACACTGCGGCCCTTAATATAAGGTCGACAAATTCCTGCGCCAATGTTGTTACGCCGATCTTGCATAGCAGGCCCTCCCCTGCTAACCGGCGCGCACGTCATTGGGGGGTGCTCTGCAACCTCCCTTTCTTTTATGACCGGCACATTGAACTGGAGGACACAAGGCGCGTGGAGAATTCCGGCGGTATTCAGGCAAGCTTGGCGGGGCGTTATGCGCTGGCGCTGTTTGAGCTTGCCCGCGACAGCAAGCAGCTCGATTCGGTCGGGCAAAGCCTCGCCACAGTCAAGGCAGCCCTTGAACAATCCAAAGATTTCCAGGCACTTACCACCAGCCCGCTGGTCGGACGCGATGCCGCCGCCGCTGCAGTAAAGGCAGTAGGCGAATCGCTGAAGCTCGACCAGTTGACCCGGAACTTTCTGGGCGTGCTGGCCGAAAATCGTCGCCTTGCACAAATTGGCAACGTCATCCGCGCCTTCACGCTGCTGGTATCGAATCACAAGGGCGAAATCACCGCCGAAGTGACCACCGCCCATCCGCTCGATGCGGCACAGGTAAAAGCGCTGGCCGCCCAACTCAAATCCGGCGTCGGTCGTGACGTTGCCATTGACTTGAAGGTCGATTCCGAAATTCTCGGCGGTCTGAAGGTCAAGATCGGCAGCCAGATGATCGACTCCTCCATCCGCACACGACTCAACACCCTCGCGCAGGCGATGAAAGGCTGAACATGGATATCCGCGCCGCAGAAATTTCAAAGGTCATCAAGGACCAGATCGCCAATTTTGGCACGCAAGCTCAGGTTTCCGAAATCGGAACCGTGCTCAGTGTTGGTGACGGCATCGCCCGTATTCATGGCCTGGACAATGTGCAGGCGGGTGAAATGGTCGAATTCGCCAACGGCGTGCAGGGCATGGCGTTGAACCTTGAAGCCGACAATGTCGGCGTCGTGATCTTCGGCTCGGACAGCGAGATCAAGGAAGGCGACACCGTCAAGCGCACCGGCACCATCGTCGACGTACCAGTCGGCAAGGGCCTGCTCGGTCGCGTCGTCGACGGCCTTGGCAACCCGATCGATGGCAAGGGTCCGATCCAGTACACAGAGCGCATGCGCGTTGAAAAGAAAGCGCCAGGCATCATCCCGCGCCAATCGGTCAACGAACCCGTTCAGACCGGCCTGAAGGCCATTGACGCCCTCGTCCCCGTCGGCCGTGGCCAACGCGAATTGATTATTGGCGACCGTCAGACCGGCAAGACCGCCGTCGCCATCGACACCTTCATCAACCAGAAGGGCGTCAATGCGGGC
>JAENVZ010000086.1 GCA_016650315.1 Alphaproteobacteria bacterium
CCGTAAAGATTGCGATAATTAGTCACGCTTTCAATCGATACATCGCCAAAGTCGTATGTGAGCTTGAGGTTCCAGTTCAAGGACCGAGCGAGATCGTGGCGTTTGAATTCTTCGGTTACTTCATAAGGCCCAGCAACTTCCGGATTCGCACCAAACAGGCAGCCGACGCAGAACGGGGCAACCGCCGATTGTCGCCCTGATGCATTGGCATTGCCATTCTCAAAATGATAATCGAACGACGCTATGGCGGTAAATTGCTGTGAGGGATCCCATTTGACCTTGATGCGGGCGTCGGTGGATTGTTTACCGCGCACATCCTCATTGGTCGTGAGATTTTTGATGAAGCCATCATCTGTGCGATAACGGCCCGCTGCCCGCACGCTGAGCGTGTCCGACAAAGGAACGTTAAGCACGCCGTCCATCATTGCGTGATTATAGCGGCCATATTCTCCGCTGAGATTTAACGAAAATTCGTTTGTCGGATCAGCACTATGCAATAGAATTGCGCCGCCGCTTGCATTGTGACCGTATAGTGTGCCCTGGGGGCCTTTGAGCACTTCGACAGAAGACATGTCCACGAGATCGAAGATCGTACCGGTGGCGCGCGGCATATAGGCGCCGTCAATGTAGATAGCGACCGGCGCTTCAAGACCGACGCCAGGCGAGTTCGTAACGCCGATACCGCGTATATATGTCTGAACGAATGTATAGCCGGTATCGTAAATAAGCCCGGTAGTTACCGTCGCAATCTTGTCGATGTTGCGGATATTCAGACGTTCCATCATCTGCGTCGTTACTGCAGTTATTGCTATGGGAACCGCTTGCAAGTCCTGTGATTTCCGTTGAGCGGTAACAACGATATCCTGCAGGCCTTCAGTCGTATTGCTCGCTCTTTGCTCTGGCGCGTTCGTTTCCGCATGTGCGGGCATCGCTGCAATCGACGCAATTGCCAGCGCCAGCGCGGAAGCGCGTTGTCGCATCATTGAAATTTGTACCATGACTATCCTCCCTACTTGTTTATTCGTTTTGACTTGTTTTTATTGGTTTTGACTTGTTTGGAATATTCAGATTTACTCCGCCGCAAGCTGGAGTTTGGCCATCTCATCCGCAAAGGTTGGCCAGTGCGCGGTGAGGCCGCCATCAACAGGAATATCAATGCCTGTGATGTAGGATCCTTCATCCGAGATCAGAAAGGCCGACAGGCAGCCGATGTCCGCAGGCTGGCCCGGCCGCGTCAGCAGCATATGGTCGATCAGTCTCTGGATCTCGTCCTTTGGAATCCCAGTCATAAGCGCGGGTGTCAGGATTAGTCCGGGCGAAATTGACACGCACCGCACACCCTGCTTGCCAAATTGCACTGCAATATTGCGGGAAAGGCCGATGACGCCGGCTTTTGACGAACCGTACATGGCGCGGACATGCTCGCCTGAAACGCCCGTCACGGACCCTGTGTTGATAATCGCGCCGCCACCGCGCTTGATAATATGAGGCACCGCATATTTGGCCCCCAAAGCATAACCCACGAGATTAACCCGAAGGACACGAATATAAAGTTCGGGATCAAGGTTGAGGATGCTGGTATCCCCCGCCAGTACTTCGGGATCGATCAGGGCCGCATTGTTATGCAGGGCGTCCAGACCGCCAAATTCAGCCACTGCCGCATCGATCATTGCGCGGACCTGGTCTTCGTTGGCAACATCGGCGGCCACGGATATCGCGGTGCCGCCTTCGTCCCGAATGGACTGTGCGCCCATTTCAGCCTTGTCCCCAAAGCGATCCGCTAGCACGACCGACGCGCCCCGGCGAGCAAGGATGTGCGCGGTTTCCAAACCGATGCCGGAGCCGGCACCGGTAACCACTACGACCTTGCCGTCTAATTGAGCCATGCTCGCGCTACTCCTTTAATTGTACAGAATTATGTTACAGGGCGTCGGATGCTACCGACGGATCTGCGATGTGGCGCCGTCCGTTTCGAGGAAGATTAAAAAGTTCAATGGCTGTTCCGCCCAGGATCATCCTGGCCTCGTCCGCAGACACGGCTTCCACCACCTGGCGGATCGTTTCACCGACATAGCCATGGGAGCCCTCGTTATGCGGATAGTCGGTAGACCACATCACCCGATCCGCCCCGATATAGTCGATCAGCTTCAGCCCGATCTCGTCAGCCATGAAGGTCGCATAGCAATGCTTTGCCCAATATTCGGTTGGCCGCATCTTGATTTTGGGTTGCATGAGTTTGCCCCAGCCGTCGGCTGCCAGTTCGGCATCCTGCAGGGCACCTGGAACCCAGTTGATTCCAGCCTCGGAGAAAACCACGCGAAGCGTAGGATGCCGGTCGAGGATGCCACCGAATATCAGTTGACCAAGACTCCTGCGAAAAGGCGTAAATGTTTCCATGACGGTAACGCCAACACCACCTGGCCCTTCAAGATTGGTGGCGGATTCTCCTACATGGAAATTAACGGGCAGGCCCACTTCTTCGGCCGCAGCCCAAAGCGGAGCCATGGTATCGCTGGCATAAACAACCGGCACACCGTTCGCATCCTTGCCTGGATTGATCGGTAGAATATAAGTGCGGAGGCCGAGATCGCGGATATGTAATATCGAAGCGCGCGCCTGTAACGGATCCCAATAATTTGGAATGCCAACCCCGAAAAGCCGACCGTTCGATTGTTCGCAAAGCTCGGCCAGATATTCATTGTAAATCCGGAATATCCACTCGCGCGCTTCCAGGTCCGGTTGGTGAAGGTAATACATCAACCACTGCGGAAAGAGAATCTCCATCTCGACACCGTCATCATCGAGATCCTGAAGGCGCGCATTCACGTCGTGCGCCCCGGCCCGGTCAAGGCTATGGAGGATAGGGTCAAAAATCCCGGTCAGGAATTTCTGGAAGCCAACACCAATATAAGAATAGCCGTTCGTTTCATCTGTCCAGATGCGCGGCATCCGATCCTTCAGCCGATCAGGCGCGCGTTCATAGAAGATATCATCATACAAAAACCAGTGACTGTCGCTGGAGACAAGCCGCGTTTTTGACGGCAATGAAGCCAGTCTTCCGTCAAGCACGCGATCTCGCGATAGCCCTATCCCGCCTATGGTTGAGATCTGTGTCGATCTGATCATTGGCAATCCTCCTTAGCTGACGCCTGATGTCCTTTTGGACTTTGTATGGTTTGAACGGCTAACTCGTGCGTGGGCCTGCTGTCAAGTTCATTTCGACAGTCAAAGACTAATTTCGCAATGCAGAATTATATAGAGGCATTGTCTGATGAGAGGTTGGCCAAAAATGGCATTGTGATTCAAGGGCGCTGTGTCGTGGTAAAGATAATTATGACTGCTATACGAAATATATTTTTGTTCTGCGGAATATATTGACCTTTGCGCGGTCGGGCTTATGATGGAAGGAATAAGGACTTGGCGGGAGGCAATTATGATACCGGTGATCCCCGATTTGGCGGAGCGCCCAACCCATGTTCCCGTAGGTCAGGTTTTCGATTTCGACGTCTACCGTTTCCCGGTTGTCGATGGGGAATTTCAAAGTGCTCTGCTGCAGTTGCGCCGGCAGGAGGTTCCAGAGGTGTTCTGGACACCGCGGAACGGGGGGCATTGGGTCGTTACCAGGGCGCGCGATGTTCAAATGGTGCTGGAGACGCCGGACATTTTTTCGAGCCGCAAGTCCAGCGTGCCAAAGGCGCTTGCGCCCAATCCGCCTTTGCCACCAATCCAGTCGGATCCGCCGGAGCATGCTCAGTATCGTCAACTTTTGACCGACACCTTCTCGCCTCGCTCGGTGCGGCGCCTGGAAGAAGCGGCTCGTGCTCTTACCATCAAGCTTATCGATGGTTTCGAACCCAATGGGGCGTGTGAGTTCATCGGGGAATTCGCAACGCATCTCCCCATTGAGATATTCATGTCGATAGTTGATCTACCGCCTTCGGATCGACTGGGTTTGCTGGAAATCAGTGAGGCATGCATGCGGCCACGCAAGCCTGAGGATCGGGTGAACGGGTTTGCCACGCTTTCCCGCTATGCGCGGGAAAAGATTCGTGAGCGCAGGGAAAAGCCCGGCAATGACCTGATCAGCACCGTCATTGCCGCAGAGGTCAATGGACAATCGCTTTCCGACGATACCATCACCAATATCATCACCCTGGTCCTGACTGCGGGGCTTGATACGGTAGCCTCGATGTTGGGCTTTGTGGTTCACTTCCTTGCCCATAATGATGAACATCGTCGACAGCTTGTCGCAAAACCCGCTCTAATTCCCCGCGCAGCAGAGGAAATGCTCCGTCGATTTGCAATCGCGACGCTAGCGCGCGAAGTCAGTGAAGAGGTGACGCTCGGTCAGGCACGGCTGTTGCCTGGCGACATGGTCGTCGTCCCCACGATGCTTGGCAATCTCGACGAAGAAATATTTGATGAGCCACTTACCGTCGATTTTCAGCGCCAGATCAAATCCCATTACACATTCGGCGCCGGACCGCATCGATGTATCGGTTCCAACCTGGCGCGTGCCGAACTCAAAATTTTTCTTGAGGAATGGCTTTCGCGGATTCCCGATTTTGCGGTATGTCCTAATGCCATGATCGAGGTAAACAAACGGGTTGTCGCTACGATGTCGGCATTGCCGCTCTGCTGGACGCCACGCAATGAGCAGAACAAGATCGACACCGCCAAAGCAGCTTATGGTCGATAGCCCCTCCTGTCTGGACCGGATATTGATTCAGCCATCCATCATATTTGCGGACCGAGCCCAAAAATATGATGCATGACCGATTGCGAGGAAAGTCGGCTGATACTCATATTCCGGGAGAGGAGGGCATATGGGTTTTGATTTTCGGAGACCTTGTTGTCTTCGGTCTGTTCTTTGTCACCTATTGCTATTACCGGGCGGGAGCGATTGCTCTTTATACAGCATCGCAGCAGCATCTCGATCAGTGGCTGGGCTTGACCAATACTATCCTTCTGCTCACGAGCAGTTGGTTCCTCGCTGTTGCAGTAGATCGAGCCAAGCGGGGGCGTCGGCACGCGGATCGTTTCATCCTTGGTGGAATGATGTGCGGCATTTGTTTCTTAGGTATCAAATTTTTTGAATACCGGGAAAAAATATTGGCTGGAATGACGCTGAATACCAATGAATTTTTTACTTTTTATTATATGTATACAGGTATTCACTTAATTCATGTTACCGTTGGATTGGGCGTTCTAACCTATCTATTCTTTACATCACGTCGTAATAATATTGGTTCAGTAGAAATTAGTATCATGGAGGGTGGGGCAGCTTTCTGGCATCTTGTCGATATTCTTTGGATTTTTCTGTTCGCTCTTTTGTATGTAGCTCGCTGATAATGTTTTCTATTCTCCGCACGCGCATAACATTCTTGTGGATGGTGCTGATACTGCTCACCCTCTGCTCAGTGGAACTATTGCAGGGCATTGGTGGAAACTGGGGTAGGCTGCCATTCTTTTCTGCGATCATGATCATTGCATATATCAAAGGTCGCATCGTCGGCCTGTACTATATGGAACTGCATTCTGCGCCGCGTGGATTACGAATGGCATTCGAAATTTGGCTCGCGGTTGTAACGATAGTGATCATTCTTTTCCTGGGCGGTATAGTGGTGCCGCCTGTTGATACGCCTCCGGCCAATCTCGAAATATCGACGAGAATCTGATCCATGTTGGGTATCGACGCCATTACAACGCCGCTGTTGCAACGATCCGGACTTGGTCCCGTTCTGACGGATGATGTCGCCGCATTGGAGCAACAGGCATCTCGGTTTGCGCGGACCCAGATGCGTCCAGCAGGCCAGCGACTTGACCGGCTGTCAGCGACGAAGGTTATCGCACCTGGATCCCCCCTGTTCGATTATCTTGCAGCGGTTGAATCGTCCGGTCTCTTCGATATCTCCGCGTTAATGACGCTTGATGCGGCGGCACAGGCAACTTTGTTGCCGGTGCTGAGTGAGGAACTGGGTTGGGGCGATGTTGGGTTGGCATTACTCAGTCTTGTCGGGGCGTTTCCCGCATTCATGGCGATGATGACCGGAGACCCGGAACTCATTCAGCGATTTGGCCCCCTGCGTGGTTGCTGGGTCGGTGCGCAGCCTGATCGCGGGAGCGACCTTCTCGATATCAATGGCACCGAGCATTATCCCGCTGCAACCCGTCAGTCAGGGAATCTTATCGCGCATTTCGATGGCGACGATATCATATTGAACGGACAAAGCGCCGCGTGGATCAGTGGCGCCCCCATTGCGGAATCCGGTGTGATTTATGCCGCGTGCAAGGGTGGCAACGGCATTTACGATACGGAGGGGCATCTCAATATGGCTGCCATTCTCGTCCCCTTTGATGAGCCGGGTGTGTCAAAGGGCTTGCCGCTCGATAAGTTTGGACAGAGACCATTGCCGCAGGGCGAGATATTCTTCGATTCCGTACGTCTTCCGGCCCGCTATGCCTTTGCGGTCGGGGAACCCGCGCGCCTTAGCCTCTATGGCTCGGTTACCTACGCCAATATGCACATGGCGATGCTGTTTGCAGGTGTCGCGCGTGCGACATTCGAGCATGTTCTGCGCTATGTACACGAGCGTCGGCAGGGCGGCGTTCCGCTCATCAAGCACCAACATGTACGGGCCAGGGTATTCGCGCTCTGGCAAAAGCTGGAGGCTGCGCGGGCCATGGTAACACGGGTTGTGGAGTTCAACTTCAGTTCCGGGGGGCCGCATGGTCTAAGCTCGCTCAATGGCAAGACCTTCGTTACCCGTGCAGCGTTTGAAATCGCAACGGAGGCGACCGCACTGTTTGGCGGGAATGGCCTGACCCGCGAATATCCGATTGAGAAACTGCTGCGCGACACGCAGACAGCCCTCATCCAGGATGGTGAAAACAACATGCTTGGTCTGATCGGCGGTGGCTGGCTCAACCGATGGTATGAAGAACTGCAACCCTACGGTTGAGGCGTGCGGCTATTAAAGTGTCGGCCGCGTTCCGCCATCCACCATATATTCGACTCCTGTTATAAACGAGGCGCGTTCCGATACCAGGAATGACACCATATGGCCGATGTCGGCCGGTGTGCCCGGGTGTCCGAGCGGGATGCCGCCAAGCATATTCATCAACCCCGTGCGGGTCGTTTCGAAATCTTGACCGGATGCCTTAGCCATCTCGGCGACCAACTTACGTGAACCTGCGGTCTCGATGAATCCGGGTGCAATGGCGTTCACGCGGATTCCCATTGGCGCGTAATAGGTTGCGAGGCCCTTGCTGTAGTTTGCCAGCGCGGCCTTGGCCGCTCCGTAGGCCAGCAAGCTTTCGGGCAAAGGAAGGTGCCGGGCAATCGAGGTTATATGCACGATGGCGCCAGCCCTCTGCCGGATCATGTGTGGCAGGACCATGCGATCCATGCGAACTGCGGGAAAAAGATTCAAATCGAAGGACGATTGCCAGTGACTGTCTTCCAGCATCATTGGACCACCTGCCG
Organism: Alphaproteobacteria bacterium; assembly: GCA_016650315.1. Lineage (GTDB taxonomy): Bacteria > Pseudomonadota > Alphaproteobacteria > Sphingomonadales > Sphingomonadaceae > Rhizorhapis. The sequence continues at coordinate 7,487 of JAENVZ010000086.1, forward strand.
GTACATTCGATCCGCCAACGACATTCACCAGGATATCCACTCCGCCCAGGTGACTGATTGCAAGTTCCGTCCCGCGAGCAATATCCTCGGCGGTGCTGAGGTTGGCATGAAAGAAGGCATCTCCCCGACTGGCCTTTGGCTCTACCAAGTCAAGCGAGGCGACCTGCGCGCCATCATTTAATAATTGTATTACCACCGCCTCACCAATTCCGTTGCTACCGCCGGTTATGATGGCGCGTTTTCCTTTGAGATCCTGGATAGTCATCGACTTTCCTTTCCATCCTGTCCTAAATTATCTTTTACAGCCGCCTATCGGGGATGCGGCGATCCTCACGCAGCATATCTGCGGCTTTTTCGGCGATCATGATTGTCGGTGCGTTGGTATTGCCGGATGTAATGACCGGCATCACCGACGCATCGACCACACGCAAGCCAGGCACGCCATGCACGCGTAGACGCGCATCGACGACTGCGTTGGCGTCGCGGCCCATTCGGCAGGTTCCGACCTGATGGTATGCGGTGCCGCAGCTTTCCTTGCCATATTCAAGCAAGGCCTCGTCAGGCATATCGTGCTGCGGCGGTCGGAATTGCTGTGGACGAAGATGCGCCATCGCGGGCGCAGAAAATATGCGCTGCATCAGGCGTAACGAGTCGATTGCCACGCGTTGATCGTCTTCATCTTTCAGATAGTTGTGCAGGATGGCGGGATGGTCCCTTGCATTTGGGTTCCGCACGCGCACCGTACCCCGGCTGCGCGGCTGGAGATTATAGATACCCCCGGAAATCGCATCGAAGCGGTGGGGTGGTGCGCCGGGGCGCTCGAAACTGAACGGGCCGGCCAGGAATTGCACATTGGGCCTTATTCGTCCTGGATCGCTCCGTGCAAAGCCTGCCAGCGGTGGCGCGCCCATGCAGAGCGGTCCGCGCCGGAACAGAAGATATTCGATCCCCATCCACGCCTTTTTGAGGGGATTGTGAAACCGTGTGTTGAGCGTATCCGCATGGTCAAGCCGGTAGGCGAAGCGCATGCTGAGATGATCCTGAAGATTTTCGCCTACACCTGGAAGGGCCTTTCGCACCATTATGCCATGTTGTCTCAGATGGTCGGCAGGACCAATTCCTGCCAATTGAAGCAGTTGAGGCGAGCCGATGGCGCCAGCCGCCAATATAAGCTCCACAGATGCATTGATATGCCGCGCCGTGCCATCGTCGAGAATGACCTCGACGCCAGTTGCACGCTGCCCATCGAAGCGCAGGCTGTTTGCGAAGGCGTTGGTGAAGACAGTCAGGTTCGATCGTCGCATCGCTGGCTTCAGGAATGCCGTCGCTGTTGACCAGCGGCGCCCACGCCGCTGTGTGACATCCATGAAGCCGCATATTTCGGTATCGCTCATCGCCATATCATGGGCGGGAGAAAGGCCTGACTGCGCGGCAGCGTCACGAAGCGCCTCCAGCGATGGCCAGCGCATGCGCGGCGGCTCCACGCAAAGCGCACCGCCCACGCCATGATATGGAGCAGGGGGTGCGCGATAATCCTCTGATCGCATGAAATAGGGCAGTATGTCATTCCAACCCCAACCCGGATTGCCTGCATCTTGCCAGCCATCGTAATCCGCCTTTTGTCCGCGAATATACACCATGCCATTGATCGACGATGATCCACCCAGCGTGCGGCCGCGTGGAATGGGTGTGGCACGGCCACCGATGAAAGGTTCTGGCTCGCCCAGATAATTCCAGTCCAAGCTCTCCATACCCACGATCCTGCTGGTGCCGGCCGGGATGTGGATCCAGTGGTTTGTGTCCTTTCCGCCCGCCTCGATGAGTGCAACGCGCACAGCGGGATCCTCGCTGAGGCGCGCAGCCAGAACGCATCCCGCTGTTCCCGCGCCGATTATGACATAGTCGAAACTGTCGGAATTATGGTCCATGATGCCTCTTAAAGAGAACGGTGACGCATTCGCGGGGGGAGGCAGCCTAGACCGAAAAGCCGCCATCGACTGCCAGGCGCGTCCCGGTGATCAGACCACTTTCCGGCAAACTGAGATAGGCGACCATGCTTGCAACTTCCTCCGCACGGCCATAGCGATCAATCGCCATCAGATCGATGTGAGGTTGGGCGATCGGGCTGTCTGCAGGGTTCATATCCGTGTCAATCGGTCCCGGTTCAACCAGATTGACTGTTACCCCGAATGGACCAAAATCACGTGCAAGCCCCTTAACGAGACCAATAAGCGCCGCCTTGCTCGCACCATAAAGGGCCAGGCCAGGAAATGGTGTGCGGGACGCCACTGTGCTTCCGATCACGATTACGCGCCCGCCGACGGGCAGCAGCGGCATGGCCGCTTGTGTCGTGAGCAGGATAGAGCGCACGTTGACCGCGAAGCTGCGATCAATTTCGGACGCGGTAAATTCTCCGAGCGGTTTGGAGATTGCAATCCCGGCATTGTGCACGATGATGTCCAGTTGCCCCAGGCGTTCCGTTACCTGCTGAACGATATTGAGGTTGTCGTCGGCATTGCCGCTGTCGGACCTGAGCGCAATGGCATTGCCGCCCGCGGCCCCGATCCGTCTGACAACATTGGCCGCTTCCGTTTCGGAGCGGCTATATGTCAGCGCGATCGATGCGCCTTCGTGCGCCAATCTTTCACAGATCGCGGCGCCGATACC